>JALXAF010000335.1 GCA_026992375.1 Anaerolineae bacterium | reverse complement strand
GGCCCAGTTCGCGCAGCAGCCGGGAGATAAGCCCCGCCTTCTTCTCGGCGTCGCTGGCCGACCAGGTGCGGGCCTTGATCTCGACAAAGCTGCCCAGGCCCTGAGGCCGGGTGATGTTGTCGAGATTAATGGCGAACTCGTCTCCTTCGTAGATCACCCGATAGCGGGTGCGCCACTTCACAACCTCGATCTCCTGGTCGGGATTGAAGTACTCCCGGTAGAAACGCAAGGAGTAGGTGGCGGTGGCGGTGTAGCGGGAGCGAGTGAGGATGATGGAGTCCTGGTATTCGCGCTCGACAATGCCCTCCATTAGCGTCAGGGTGTAGGAGGGCTTGATGGTCAGGCCCGCGGGCCCGGCTCCCTCCTGCCCCACCAACTGATTGTCCTCGCGATAACGCAGGTAGCGGTTGTCGCGGCCGCCGAAGAGGAAATAGGTGTCGAATTGCTGGCGCACCGAGTGTTTGATGACCTCCAGGCCCAGCTCCTGCAAGCGTTTTTCCACCGCCTGCAGATCATCGGCCCGCACTTTCACCTGCACCTCGAAGGTCTCGCGCTGCTCGAAGCCGCCGATGGCGATGGTCTTCACCAGCAGACTGCCCTCGCGCTGGGTCATAAAATCGTTGATCTTCTCTGCGATCTCCCGGGCCCGGGCCTGGACCGCGGGCAAATCCACCGTCAGCAGCTCTCGATCTCGCAGGAGCTGACGCCCGTGCACCCACACATGCCGCACATCGCTGGCGTGCGCCGCATACACCAGATGGCTGTAAACGTTGTTGGGGGTGAGATGAAAGCGCGGGGTGGCGTGAGGCGCATCCTGATCCACCACCACGATGTCCGCCAGCTTGCCCACCTCAAGACTGCCGATCTCCTGCTCCATGTGCAGGGCTTTTGCGCCCTCGATGGTCATCATGGCGAAGACCTCTTGCGCGGGCAGCGCGGTAGGATCCGCCTTGACCGCCTTGGGCAGGAAGGAGGCCAGCCGGGCTTCCTCGAACATGTCCAGATCGTTGTTGCTGGCCGGGCCGTCGGTGCCGATGCCCACGGGAATGCCCGCTTCGCGCATCTCCACCACGGGCGCAAAGCCCGAAGCCAGCTTCAGATTGGAGGATGGATTGTGGGCCACGCCCGCGCTCACGCCCGCCAGCAGCTTGATCTCGTGGGGCTCGATATGTACGCAGTGGGCCGCGATAAGCTTCGCTTCAGTCAATCCCAGCCTGTCGACGTACTCGATGGGCGGCGCGCCGAAATCTCGCTTGGCGTCGCTTACTTCCAGCGCCGTCTCCGAAAGGTGGATGTGGATGGGCGAGTCGGTCTCCAGGGCCAGGTCCCGCACATCGGTGAGAATGCCATCGGTGGTGGTGTAGGGCGCATGAGGTGCGATAGCTGGCGTGATCAGCTCGTGATCATGCCAGCGCTCGATGAAACTGCGACACAGCTCCAGGCTTTCTTCATACGAGGCGGCGTCGGGTGAGGGGAATTTGAGCACGGTCTGGCCCAGCACGGCGCGCATTCCCACATCGGCCGTGGCTTTGGCCACATCCTCCTCGTAGTAATACATATCCGCGAAGGTGGTGACGCCGCTGAGCAGCATCTCGGCGCAGCCCAGCCGCGTGCCCACATCCACGAAATCGGGGCCGACGAATTCACGCTCCACCGGCATCATGTACCCCAGCAGCCACACATCCAGCCGCAGATCATCGGCCAGCCCGCGCAGCAGGGTCATGGGAACGTGGGTGTGGGCGTTGACGAAGCCCGGGATGACCAGCTTGCCGCTGGCGACCACCACGTTTTCGCTTTCCACCAGTTGCCGCACCCGTTCTTCGGGCCCGACCGCGACGATCTTACCATCCTTGATGGCCACCGCGCCGGGCGAAAACACATCCCGCTTGGCGTTCATTGTGACGACTGCGCCGCCAGTGATAAGGGTGTCGACTTTTCGCATTGAATTCTCCTATGAAGTGGCGTCGGATTCCAGGCTGTCGATGAAGCGCTGGAATTGTTTGATGGCGGCGTTCATGTTGGGATGGAATTCCTGCAAGAGGGTTGCATCGCTCACGCCCGCAAGCACAGCGTCGACCAACGTCTGGGCTTGCTCAGATGTTTCCATATCGAGATAACTGGATGAGAGGCGCAGGGCGAGAGCCGAGGCAGGAGCGCCAAAGACAGAGCCAGGCAATGTCGCCAACTGAAATTCATCCAGCAGGAACAGGGCGAGCTGGGCGTCGGTGTGGATGCCGAGTCGGGCCAGAGGACGCCGCCAGCGCCCGAAGTCGGGGAAGAGGTAGAAGGCGCCTTCCGGTTGGGGCGCGCGGATGCCCATTTCGGTCAGGTTGCGCCAAAGATATTTCGTGCGGATGGCGTGGAGATGGGTGCAGAGTTGAATGTAATCCCAAACGTCGGGATCCATGCCATAGGCCATGAGGGCCGCAAACTGCACGGGCGCTGTTGAGGCGGACCAGGTTTCGCTGGCGATGGAGCGCACGGCCTCCAGCGCCTGAGCCCCGGCTCGGGTCGATGGAAAGATAGCCACACCCAGCCGCCATCCTCCCAACGACAGGTGTTTGCTCAGTCCGCCCAGGACAACAGAGCCTTCGGGATAATCGCGAGCGATGGAATAATGCTTGACGGAGCCGTGCTCGACCAGCCCGTAAATCTCATCGCTGAGCACGATCAGCTCTTGTTCCCGGGCGTATTGCGCAAAAGCCTTGATAAAAGTTGAGGGAAGCATGCGCCCGGTGGGGTTGTTGGGACTATTGAGCAGCACGATGCCGGGATTTCCCCACTTTCGCCGGGCCTCCTCCACCGCATCTTCCACGGCGGAGAGTTTCAGCTCCCACCCCTCTTCGGGCGTGGAGTGTATCCAATTGACTCGCTTGCCTGTTAGATGGGCCTGGGGTTGATAGCTGACCCAGGATGGCGTTGGCAACATGAGCTCCCCATCCAGAGCCAGAAGCAAGGCGTAGATGAGGGCTTTGCTGCCCGGCCCCACGATGATGCTATCGGGAGAGGCCGAGATGTGGAAGCGCTTTTCGTAAAAAGACGCTATCTTTTCTCGCAATTCATACACGCCCAGCGAGGGCAAGTATTGATGCTGGTGGGCGTTGTCTCGCAGGGCCTGGGCGATCTTGGGATGAACGGGAAACCGAGACTCGCCAAAGCCAAGATGATAGACCCAATGGCCCTTGCGCCACAGGTCGTTGACGCGCTCGTTGATCAGCAACGTGGCGGAGGGTTCGAGCCCTCTCAGCCCGGTGGGAGAAAACCGAAATGGGAAGTTGCGGCGAGGCATAGCGCTCTTCGTGGCAAAGGTGGTGGCGAGACCTTGGTAATCGTAGATCGGCTTTTTCTACGATATCTGCGCGCTATCTACAGTAAGATGATAGCCACGCTATTTCGCGGCTTCGATGGCGGCTTTGAACGCCTCGGGCGAACGGGAGCCGTCGTATCGCTGGCCGTTGATGAAGATGGTGGGCGTGCCATTGACACCGCGAGCGGCCGCGGCCTGGTCGATCTTCTGGATTTCCTTCAGGTGCTGTTTGCTATCCAGGCATTGATTGAATTGGTCCGTATCCAGGCCCAGATCCGCAGCCAGTTTTTTAAGACTGTTGGGGAACACCGCGATCTTGCCCTTTTCCTGAATGCGGCGGAAAAGCTCCTCGTGATAAGGCCAGAATTTGCCCTGATCCGCCGCGCATTCCGCGGCCATGTTGGCCGTGAGGGAATCGGAGCCGCCGATGACGCGATATTTGTACACCCACCGCACTTTCCCGTCCCGAACGAGATCCATCAGCACCGGGCCCAGTTCGGCGGTGAAATCGGCGCAGTGGGGGCAGAGGAAGTCCTCGTAAGTTTCCACCAGCACGGGAGCATTGGGATCGCCGATGGTGGTGCGGTCGACAGGCTGCCCCACGCTTTCATCAAAGCTCGCGCCCGCGGATTTGCCCGGCCTGCTGCTGATGAAGCCCACCGCCGCCAGGATGATGACGAGGGCCAGGCCCAGGCCAATGGCTACCCAGAAAATGGTGCGATTTTGCTTCTTCTTCGAGCCTGATTTTTTCGAGCCTTTACGCGATCGTTGAGAGGATGATTTTTTGGCCATGCGTTTGCGATTCTCCTTGTTGTGTAGATCGTGTTAGCCCTCGATTATACAGCAAACGGCTCGAATTGGGAATAGTCGCCCGGTGGGGTCAGCAATTATGGATACTGGATATTGGATACTGGACATTGAGGGATATTACCCCTGCTCTGGGGTGATTCAAATACCTAATACCGAATATCAAATGGGTGCGTCCAATTTCAGCAAAGAAACCAGGCGCCTGAGCGTGGCGCTTTCCTCAACTCCTCCACAGGATTTCAGGGCGCATTGGTTTTACCAGACCCGCCGGATACAGCAGTTACACAGTCTCCAGGAAAAACCGCATCCAACAAAAAAGCCCGAGCGAGGTTGGCGCTCGGGCTGATGAAGATGCAAGAATGGACAGGATTACTGGTTGTAGTTCTGGATGCCGGCGTCCAGGAAATCGCCCGCGACCCAGCCCTGCTGTTTTTCGCCCTCGGGCGTCGAGAATTCGATCTGCCACCAGGTGTAGTTATCCGCCCGCTCGGGCCCGCCGACGACCTTCACCACCATCTCGTAAGGC
>JALXAF010000334.1 GCA_026992375.1 Anaerolineae bacterium | reverse complement strand
GCGTCTTCATCCACCACCGCGGTGGGATGCACAAAATAGCGTTTTTCTACCATAATTCCACGCCCTCCATGGGCAGGCGCACAGGCTCGCCATTGGTGACCAAAGAACGCTGGGCCGCCTGCAACACTCGTAACACGCGCAGGCCGCTCTCGCCATGGGTGACAGGCGGTCGTCGAGAGACAATAGCGTCCAGAAACGCCTGACACTCCATGCGCAAAGGTTCGTCGTCAGCAAAAGTTACCAGCTCCCCCATCCCCTTCACTGGCACAGGCTGACCTTGCTCCCATTTCACTCGCTGATCATAAAGAATCAACTGCTTGGAAACATCATCAAAGCTGGCCATCTTCTTCGAGCCGATGACCACCAGGCGCTGTTCCTTGAAGGGATGCAACCAGGAAACGAAGATATGCGCCCGCACGCCGTTATCGAACAGCAGATTCGTCACCGTCACATCCGCGATGTTAGGCTGCACATAAGCGCCCCCCGTGGCCGACACCTGAAAAGGCATCCCGCCCGTCAGGCGCAGGATCACAGCGATGTCGTGAGGAGCGAAGCTCCAGAGAATGTTCTCCTCGCGCCGGATCTTGCCCAGGCTGAGGCGGTTGGAGTAAATGTAACGCACCTTGCCCAGCTCGCCCGCCTGGATCATTTCCAGCAGCTTGACGATGGCGGGATGATACTCCAGCACATGGCCCACCAGCAGAATGCGCTCCCGCGCCCGGGCCAACAACACCAGCTCCCGCCCCTGTTCATAAGTCAGGGCCATAGGCTTCTCGACAAACACGTCCTTGTCCGCCTGCAGCGCCCGCTTGACCAACGCATAATGCGTCTCAGCGGGCGTGGCGATAACCACCCCCTGGGCATCCGAAGACAATGCGGCATCGATATCTTCGGCGACAGGGACATTCGGGGCGAGCGCCCGGGCCTTGGCTCGGCCAGCCTCGGTAGCGTCAACAATCATATCCAGAGCGCCCAATTGATTGAAATTACGCACCAAGTTCTTGCCCCAATAGCCGCAGCCAACAACGGCCACTTTCGAGGAGTGAGACGTCCAACTTTCTGCTTTCAGTGTTGACCTTGCCATTGACTCAATTGCTCCTTCCAACTTTCGGGATGACTGGGGTGTAGCTCAATCGCCTGCGAGAGAGCGACGATGGCTTCATCGACGCGTCCCATCGCCTTCAGGGTCTGCGCCTTGTAGTAGAATGCGTAGACATAACCCGGCTTCAAAGCCAACGCTTCATCGAAATAAGCCAACGCTTCATCATACTCATGCGCATTTAGCGCCGTCACCCCCAAATAATAGGGCGGGCGATAGTCGTCGGGGAACAGCTCACGCGCTCGTTGGAACCACGACGCGGCCTCCTCATACCGCCCCTGCGCCCGATACGTCTCCCCCAGGCCAAGATAGGCGTCGATTTTGTCAGGGTAGCGCTTCACCAGATCATCGTAGAGGTCGGCAGCCTTGTCCCACTCCTTGAGATAACGGTGCATCAGCGCCTCCCGCTCCAGCAGACGATAATCGTCGGGCGGCTGCGCCTTGCTCGCGCCCTCGGCATAGATGGCTGCGGCCTGCGCCCAATCCTTCTCCTTCTCCGCGGCCTGGCCTCGCTCCCACCAGCGGCCGGGGTCTTGAGCATAGTCGGGATAGCGGAGCCATTTGTCCAGCAACTTTTGCCAGCCCTCCGGCTTCTTCTTCATCAACGCCAGGGCCTGCGTCAGCGTTTCGATGGCCTCGCTCCGCCGTTGCAAGGCGTCCAACACCGTGGCCTTATAGTAAAGCACGCTCGGATTGTTCGGCTTCAGGCCCAGAGACTGATCGAAATAGGCCAGAGCGTCATCATGGCGCTTCTGCGCCCGCGCAACTAACCCCAAATAATAGGGTGGGCGATAGTCGTCGGGGAACAGCTCACGCGCTCGTTGGAACCATGACGCGGCCTCCTCATACCGTCCCTGCGCCCGATACGTCTCCCCCAGGCCAAGATAGGCGTCGATTTTGTCAGGATAGCGCTTCACCAGATCATCGTAGAGGTCGGCAGCCTTGTCCCACTCCTTGAGATAACGGTGCATCAGCGCCTCCCGCTCCAGCAGACGATAATCGTCGGGCGGCTGCGCCTTGCCCGCGCCCTCGGCATAGAGGGTCGCGGCCCGGGCCCAATCCTTCTCCTTCTCCGCGGCCTGGCCTCGCTTCCACCAGCGGCCGGGGTCTTGAGCATAGTCGGGATAGCGGAGCCATTTGTCCAGCAGCTTTTGCCAGCTCTCCGGCGGTTTGCTGTGATGAGCGATGGCCTGACTCAACGCCTGGATGGCCACACTCCGCCGTTGCAACGCATCCAACGCCTGAGCCTTGTAGTAAAGCGCACCCGGATTATTTGATCTCAGAGCCAGCGATTCATCAAAATAAGCCAGCGCTTTCTCATACTCATGGGTGTTCATGGCCGTCAGTCCCAGATAGAAGGACGGACGGTAATCCTCAGGGAAGCGTTTTTGGACTCGAACAAACCATTCCACCGCCTTGTCATACTGCTTCTGCAGCCGATAGGCCTCACCAAGATTCAGATAAGCGTCAATCCTGTTGGGATTCAGATCGATAGCCCGCTTATACGCTGCAACAAAATCATCAAACAACCCAGCCTTGCGGGCCGCCCCTGCCGCATATCGATAGTCGCGATAGGCGTTCTTGCTCTTTGGAGCCAATTCAGCAGCACGAATATAAGCGGCGTAGGCGCCAGCCCAATCCTCCTCCAGCGCCAGCAACCGGGCCCGAGCCAACCAACGATCCTCATCATCCTCCGGGCGAGCCGCCTGCAAGCGCATCCACACCTGGGCCACATCATCCTCTCGTCCCGCCTTATGGTACAAAGACGCCAATCTATCGCCAGCAGAGAACGAAGGATGGTAGGCGAAGGCCATCTCCTGCCAGCCGATGGCCGCCGCAAGATCATCGTTGCCCACAGCGCTGCTACGCTTGGCCGCGTACTGACTGATCTCCCCCGCCTGCGCTGTCTCCAAAACCACGCCTTTTGAAAAAAGAGCAATGGACGCGTCCAGCAACAAAACGGGATCAACGCTATATCCGGCATCCAGCCCGGCCCGCCATATATCCCCCGCCCTACCGACGTCACCCGCCAGACAAGCCAATTCTCCCTGATGCAGCGCCAGATGCGCGTCGGCCCCATCAGCCTGCGCCAAACGGGCCCGCAGCGCATCCAGCGCCTCTGCACTGGCGACGCGCGGACAGGCGTCATGGGTGGGTTGCAAGACGTTGGTCGTCCACAAGCGGGCGAGGCCAATGCTGAACAGATTCACCTGGGCGCGGGCCACCAACGTCGGGCCCAGCAGGACGATCGCCAGTAACAGCGGGACGCCAATCAGCCCCCACACCAAGAGAGATCGACGGAAAAAGCGCATCATGGCAGATGGAATCAGGAATCCTTGGCCCGATTGCGATAGAGATTGGGGTCCACCACCTCGATCATGGCCTGCACATCCAGACCGCCGCCCAGGAACGCGTTGACCTTTTCGGCCCAGGGCTCGGGATCCGCCAACATGGCGTTGTAGTCCAGGTCCAGCATCTCGAAATTGGGCTGTTGGGCCAGCCAGCGCTTCACCTGCTGCACATGCTTGCGCAACAACTGGGCCAGCTTTTCATCGCTGATCTCCGATTTTTCGCCCCGGCGCGCCAGCATCTTGCGCTGCGAGGCCAACACCTCGGGCATCTTTCGGTTCATAAACAGCACTTTGTACTCATATCCGGGCGGCAGGTGCTCCAGCAGGGCGGAGATGACCTTGACGGCTTTGCCCCGGGCCTCCGCCACCCACGCCACATCTCCCTTATCCAACTGCTTCACCCGCTCGAATTCGTAGTAGCCCTTGGGATTGTCATCATCGGCGGTGCGAATGCCGTCGATGACCAGTTCCATACCCCCCGCCTCCAGCATCTTCATCATCATCGAGGTGCCCGACCGGGGCAGGCCCGACACAACGACAACGGCCCGCTTCTCTTCATTTCCAGCATCAGCCTTTTGTTTGCCAAACAACGAGGAAAAAAGTTTCATGCTTCGACTCCCGCTTCAGGGCGGATGAAAAAAGGCATGGTTTGCGCCCGCCCAAGAGACGGCCATCGCCCCATGCCTTTCAGGATAACGAAAGGGATTACTGTCTCAGAAAACCGCTTTCGACGAGGTATTCCACGATCTGGTGCGCGTTTTCTTCAGCGGTGTGATTGACTGTATCCAGCACGATCTCTGCGTTGCGGGGCGGCTCATAGGGATCATCGATGCCGGTGAATCCCTTGATCTCGCCGCGGCGGGCCTTGGCGTACAACCCCTTCACATCCCGCTCCTCGCACACCTCCAAAGGCGTATCCACGAAGACCTCGATAAAGTTGTCGGAACCGACCATGTTGCGCACATCATTGCGGGTGGCCCGGTAGGGACTGACCGCGGCGCACACAGTTACGCCCCGGTGCCGCACGATCTCGGCAGCCACGAACCCGATGCGGCGGATGTTGATGTCCCGATCCTCCTTGCTGAACCCCAATCCTTTGGAAAGATGGGTGCGCACCACGTCGCCATCGAGCTGGGTGACCTGGCGGCCATGCTCCAGCAGCAGCGTAGTCAAAATCTCGGCCGTCGTCGATTTGCCCGAGCCGCTCAGGCCCGTAAACCACACGGTGAACCCCTGCTTGTGCTTGGGCGGATAGCTATCGGCCAGGATTTCGGCCACCTCGGGCCGGGTGAACCATTCGGGCAGCGAACGCCCGTTGTTCAAATACTCATCCCGCACCTGCGTGCCCGAGATGGACGCTGTGCGGACATCGCCGTCCACTTTGTCGATTTCCTCGTAGCGATCCTCATCGGGGAGATACACAAGCATCTTGAAGGGAATCACCTTGACGCCCAACTCTTCGCTGAAAGCATTGGCCAAATCCTGGGCGTCATAAGGGCCATAGAAGGGATTGCCCTTGGAATCTTTGCCCGGCCCCGCATGATCGCGGCCCACGATGAAATGATTGGCGCCATAATTGCGACGGATGAGCATGTGCCAGACAGCCTCGCGCGGCCCCGCCATCCGCATGGCCAGAGGCAGCAAACTCAACACCACGCTGCCCGGTTCGTAATATCTCTCGGTCAGCACCTTGTAAGTGCGCACCCGGGTGTAATGATCCACGTCGCCCGGGCGGGTCATGCCCACCACCGGATGCAGCAACAACGTGCCATCCACCGAGGCCGCCGCCCGCTTGGTCAGCTCCTCGTGCACCCGATGCAGGGGATTTCGCGTCTGAAAGGCCACGACATTGCTGTTGCCTGCAGCCGCCAGCAGCCGCCGCGTCTCGGCGGGCGTGCGGCGAAGCTCCCGGAAATCGTAGCGCAAAGGCAATTGCAGCACGCGCAGCCGGCCCGATATGTTCAACTTGCCCCAGCGGTGCATTTCCGCCACCAGGGGATGACGCAGATCGGTCGTGCCGAAGACCTTCTCCGCAGTCTCGTTGAGATCCCACTCGTAGATCTCCTCGATAGTCATCAGGGCCAGGATGTTATTCTTCCGATCCCGCAGCGCGATCTCCTGCCCCAGGCGGATGTCGGGGCCCGGCTCCACGGGCAGCGTGATGGGAATCGGGAAAATCGCGCCACTGCTCAGGCGCATATCATCCAACACGCTCTGATAATCCTGCTCACCCATGAAACGATCCAGCGGCGAAAAAGCGCCGGTCGCTAGCAATTCGAGATCGCAAAGAGAGCGCTCAGAGAGCTGGATGGAGGGCAACTTGCCCGCGTATCTTTTCAAATGATCCAACTCATCGGTGGGAGCCATCAAATCGACGAGCTTCCCCCCATAAGGGCTGATGAGTTTCGTTTCTTCAACGGTTACGACGTTAGACATACGGCTTTAAGTGCTCCTTTATTGATTGGCTCCACTGCAAAAATCAATGAAGCCCGCGAAAAATGATTTCTTTTGGTGGCTATACAGCTCACATTTCAAACAGTGAAGGTTAGAGCCGCCAAAAGGCGACATTCAAAAACCGTAAAACGTCACACTGCTGTAACGATGTCTTGGCTCATCGCAGGACGCATCTTTGGCGATAACGGCCTGACGTTTGACGTTTTACGCATGACATGGGTTGGCATCAATGGCCAGCGTTGCTTCGCCAGGCGTTTTTTTGCTGTAGCCTGTATCGTTACTTCTTTTGTTACTTCTCGACCCGGAAGACGATGCCCGCGCGCCGCAGACGCCGCCATCGGCCCAGAAAAGATCAACAGGCCATTCTACAAGACGTGACGCGTATCCACCAAAAGCGAAGCGGTTTTTGCGATCTGCGGCCAGTCGTACACGGTGTGATCCGTGGCAATGACCACGCAATCCGCCTCCTCCAGCGCCGCATCGAGATCATCCACGCTGGTGAATTCCAGGCCGTTGTAAGAAAAGCTGGATACGTAAGGATCGTGATAACCGATGCGGGCGCCTTTTTCATGCAGCAGGGCGATGATGTCCAACGCCGGGGATTCGCGCACGTCATCAATGTCTTTCTTGTAAGCCACGCCCAACACCAGAATGCGACTGCCCTTCACCGCTTTCTCGACCTCGTTCAGCGCATCCTGCACCTTCTCCACCCAATAGCGGGGCATATCGCTATTGATTTCGCCGGCCAATTGGATGAAACGGGCGTTGTAGTTGAGGGTTTTCAGCTTCCAGGAGAGATAGTGAGGGTCTAAGGGGATGCAATGACCGCCCACGCCCGGGCCCGGCGTGAATTTCATAAAGCCATAGGGCTTGGTCGCGGCCGCCTCGACGATCTCCCACACATCCAGGCCCAGCTTGTCGCACATGAGCGCAACTTCATTCACCAGGGCGATGTTCACCGCCCGAAAGGTGTTTTCCAGCAGCTTGGTCATCTCGGCCGCGGCAGGCGATGAAACCGGCACGATACGCTCGATGGCCTGTCCATAAAGCGCCGACGCCGCCTCCAGACAATCGGGCGTGACGCCGCCGACGACTTTGGGCGTGTTCTCCACCGTCCAGTCGGTGCGGCCAGGATCGATGCGCTCGGGCGAAAACGCAAGGAAGAAATCCTCCCCCACCCGGCGGGGCCTTTCGCCCAAACCGCCCTTTTCCAGCATGGGCAGAAGCAACTCCTCGGTGGTGCCGGGATAGGTGGTGGATTCCAGCACCACCAACATGCCAGGATGCAGGTATTCCGCCACCGACTCCCCAGCCGCGATGAGATACCGCACATCAGGATCCCGGGTTTTATTCAGCGGCGTGGGCACGCAGATGATGGCCGCATCGGCCTCGCGCAAGGTCGCGTAATCGGTAGTGGCCCGAATGCGCCCTGGCCCCACGCTGGCGGTGGTCCACTTTCGCAACTCCTCCGCAGAGATATCGCTGATGTAAGAATCGCCGCGATTGATGGCGTCCACCTTGCCCGCGTCGACATCGACGCCGATGACCGGGAAACCGCTTTTGGCGAACGCAACCGCCAACGGCAGCCCCACATAACCCAGCCCGATGATGGCGATCCGGGCCTGATGATTTTCAATTTTTTGCAATAGCGTTTCCTTTTCAGTCATTTTTCTTGTCCTTGTAACGAATTTTGCGTCCGCGTCCGCGGGTGCCACGGCGACGTTTGGGTTCGATCTCAGAGATGTCAATCTCCACCTGATTCTCCCGTCCCAGGAATCGCAGGAGCACAATAGCCCGATCTCGCGGCGCCAGATGCTTGAGAAAGACCGCCTCCATGCCCGCCAACGGGCCAGAACGCAGCCGCACGCGCTCGCCTTCCTTGAACTCCTCGGTGGGCAACCCGCCGCTCTCATTCAGGCGCTTTACCTCCTCCCGAATGGCTTCGATCACCTCATGACGCAAAGGCAAAGGCGTATTCTCATTCGAGACAACCTTGATCACGCCCGGCGTATAGTTGACCGTCCCCAGTTCCACCTGATCCAGGTCCATCTGCACAAAGAGGTAACATGGGAAAAGCGGGCGCAACTGCACCTTGTTCCGATATTTCTGATAAACCTCGGGCAGAAACACCACCAACTGCTTTTCCTCCAGCAGACTGACAACCTGCAACTCTTTTTGGGGCTTGGTGAAAACAACATACCAGGGCGTTTCGGGAATTTTTTGCGTCATAGGACAAAACCAAGAAAGGGCGCGCTCCGCCAACTCGCTGTGATTTGCTGCGAGTCGGAAACGTTATGAACGGCAGTGGGAGCTAAAAGCTACGACGCACTGCCGATTTTATCGTTCCTGCAACCGAAGTCGCTGTGGAAAACGCACAAGCGGCTAGCTATTCCGCTGCCAATCCGCCACGCGCTGTAAAATCTCATTCAGACGCAGAAGCGGACGCCAACCCGTAAGGGTCTGGATGCGGGTAGTGTCGGGCACGCGGCGTTGCATATCCTCAAAACCGGGAGCGTAGGCCCGTTCGTAAGGGATGAACTGGATGGGAGAGTCGCTGTTCAGCATGGCCTTCACGCGGCGAGCCAGATCCAAAATGCTGATTTCCTCAGTAGAGCCAACGTTGAACACCTTGCCCGGCGCCTCTTCGTGATCCAGCAGCGCCTCCAACGCCCGCACAGTGTCGCTGACATCGCAAAAACAGCGACTCTGCGAGCCGTCGCCATACACGGTGATAGGCTCGCCTGCTAGGGCCTGACCGACGAAACGGGGCACGACCATGCCATAACGCCCGACCTGCCGCGGGCCCACGGTGTTGAACAATCGGGCGATGACCACGGGCAAACCGTATTTATGAAAATAAGCCAAGCCTAGAAATTCATCCACCATTTTAGAAGCGGCGTAGGCCCAACGGTTGCGGCTGGTCGGGCCCAACACCACATCATCATCCTCGCGGAAGGGCACGCGCACGCCCTTGCCGTAAACCTCTGACGTGGAGGCGATAAGCACCCTGGCCCGATAGCGGGCCGCGGCCTTCAACACGGCCTCGGCTCCCATGATATTGGTCTCGATGGTCTGCACGGGCTGCTCCACCACCAGCCTCACCCCCACCGAAGCCGCCAGATGCACGATGGCCTGACTTTCGCTGGCAAGCCTGTCCAGCACCGGCGTATCGGTGATGCTGGCAATGGCGAAGGAAAAGCCCGGACGTCCCACCAGATGCTCGATATTCTCGAACCGACCGGTGGATAGATTATCGAGAATAGCCACCTGCCTGCCACTATCCAACAGGCGCTCGGCCAAATGGCTGCCGATGAAGCCGGCGCCACCAGTGATAAGAATGCGTTCGATCATAATGATTAGGTAAAATCAGCGCGTCAGGCGCGAAAATTGTCGACTAAACCAGTTTTTCTGGCTGGATTTGCGCCGTCTGCGAGATGGACGACGCGACTTGCTGTTCTGATCGCCATCCGATGATTCATCACTATCGCGATAGTAACGATTGTAGTAATAATAGTAATAACCAGAATCCCCACGGCGCTGATAACGATTCAGGACAATGCCCAACACATGCGCCTTCACCTTCTCCATCTCCGATAGAACATGAATCAGCGCGGGCTCGCGAGTCGAGCCGGAATCGACGACGATAATCACGCCATCCATCTCCCGGCCCAGGATCACAGGATCGGTGACGGCCAGCGCAGGCGGGGAATCGAAAAGCAAAATATCGTAATCGCTCAAAAGATGTTCGGCAAGCTGCTTCAATTTGTGCGATCCCAACAGCTCGGACGGGTTATGAGGCAGTTGGCCGCTGGTCAGCAGCCAAAGGTTTTCGACAGAAGTGGGAGAAAGCAAATGATCTAGATTATCTGAAATCTCATCCATCAGCAAAGCGCCGGTGAGCCCCACCGTGTTGGGAATGCCCCAGCGTTTGTGCTGAGTGGGTTTGCGCAAATCGGCATCGATGAGAATGACTTTTTTGCCCGCCTGCGCCATCACCACAGCAAGATTGGCTGCAGTAGTGCTCTTGCCCTCTCCCGGTCCCGCGCTGGTGACCACCAAGGTGCGCATGGGCTTATCCACCCCCGCGAACTGGATGCCGGTGCGGATGGTGCGATAAGCTTCAGCCACCGGAGAGCGCGGATCCTCCAGCGTCACGATCGATTCTTCACTTTCACCTTTACCGCGGGCGATAATGCCCAAGGTGCTCAGAGAAGTAATGTGCGCAATATCATCGGGCGTTTTGATCGAATCATCCAGATATTCGATAAGAAAAGCCGTTCCCAAGCCGAGCATCCCCCCCACAACAGCCGCCAGCAGGGTGTTCATCATAATTCGAGGACGCACGGGGCGTTGGGGCGGCGTCGCCGGCTCCACCACCGTGATGGTGTCCAGCGCGTTCGCCTCGGCCAAACGGATATTCTCCAATTGCGCTAGCACATTGCCAAAAGTGCTGCGATATTGGGCCAGGCGATCTTCCAACACCGCCCGCCGGGCCTTGCTCTCGGCGTCGGTGGCGTCGGCAAGCTCCTGCAGTTCAGCGTCGGTGGATTGGATCTCCTGACTGAGCTCCTGCAACTGTTGTTGCAAAGAGCCCTTCAACTCCTGATAGCGAGCCGTTTGCTGCCGGTTATTGAACTCGACAAACACCTCAGGTAGCGCGTTGGCCAGCTTCGCTGCAATGTCGGGATCCGGGTATTCGACATGAAGATCGATAAGCTGGGTGTCGCGCACAGATTGCACCGAAACGGCCTGCGCCAGCTCCTCCGGATCGACGACGCCCTCCAGGCCCGCCTTGGCGATGGCAGCTTCGAGCAGTGGACGGGCCGTCAGCATTTGCGCATAGGTGCTGGAGAGACGCTCAGCAGCCAGGATGTCGGCGTATTGCAACGACGCGCTGTTGCTGACGCTTTGGCTGACCAGCAGCCGCGTCGAGGCTCGGTAGATGGGCGTTTGACGCGAGCTAAAAATGTAGGCTGCGACGGCGGCAATCACCGTGGTTAGAAGAATGAGCCATAGCCACTTTCGTAGCAGCTCCCAGTATTGGCGTAATTCCATTGCTGTATGCGTCTCCTCTTTTGATCAACGAACTAATCGATAAAATTGACGGGCAAGCCAATAATGACAATATTATCGATGCACGTCTTTCGACTCGTTTACAACTTAAATCAGAAGGCTCCAAAAATCCGGGCAGGGGCGGCCTTGATTGCGATTATGGCCCGGTGCGAAAAACAGGCGCTTTTTGTGATGATTTGGCGGGACCGCGGACAAGCCCCCAGAAAAATCCCAAACCCGAAGCGTACGCCCGGACCAAGATCATGGGGATGGCCACCGACAAGACAGGTCTGTCTCGCTGATAGATAAGCTTCAGCAGCGGCAAGGCGCTGACAAGAAACGCCAGCACAATCGCCGCAACTATCCAGCCAGCGTCGGGCCAAAACGGCCAGAGCGCCAGCGCCGGAAGCAACAACGCGGCCAGTGCGATCTGCACCTTCAAACTCTGAGTGGTATGCGCATCGTTGAGCGCATATTCAGGCTGCTGCTTGGTCAAAAAGGCCTTCCAATAGCCAATGCGAAACTTGCGGCGCGCATATTTTCCAATGCTATCGACATGCCAATGATACACCGCCGCATCGGGCGCAAACCGAAACACGCGCCCTTCATGCGCCAGCCGATAGGAAAGCTCGTGATCTTCCACCGCCGCGTGCAAATAGCGGGTGTCAAATCCCCCGGCCTCTAAAAAGACGCTCTTGCGATAAGCTGCGTAAGATGTGTCGAGCGCATCGACAGTGCCCCCCTCCGCCTCGATTTTGGCGATACGCTGATACCGTTCTTCGTACTCCAGTTGGACGAACCGGGCTATAAGCGATTGCTGCTGGGTGCGATAAACGCCGCGCACGCCGCTGACCACAGGCGCATCGAAAGGCGCTAGAATGCGCTCGAGGAAATCAGGCGTGGGCTCGCAATCCGCGTCGGTGAAAACAATGATATCGGCCCGGGCCAGCTCGGCGCCCGCATTCCGGGCAGCGGCCGGCCCCACATGATTCAGCTTCAACAGCCTGGCCCCGCCCGCCTTCGCCAGCTTGGCGGTGTTATCAGAACTGCCATCATCAATAACGATGACCTCGTAGTGATCCTGCGGCAACGTCTGATGCTCCAGCGCCCGCAAACATCGCGGCAAAACGTCCTCGGCGTTGTAAGCGGGGATGATGACCGAGGCGTAAAGATTCAGGGGCAGGGGATTGGGTTTAATCATAACGCTAAACAGAACAGCTTGAACTGCACATGCAAAAAATTATTTTACATCACGAGCAGGAGAATTTACCAACCTAAACAGACGTTTCATAGCTACCAGAAACAGCCCATCGAAAGATGCGCCAATATAACGAACAGCCACGTCGCCAGCCAGGGGAAATCAGACCGCCGACACAGAAAATCGTCGACTTCACCAGCCCGATCAGGCCCAACAGCGCCCGATGGCGTCGCGCCGCCGAGCGGCCGTCCCACTGACGAAAATAGCGATTCATGGCCACGACCGCTCTGAGCGCAGATTCTGCAGGCTGCTGACTGCTGCTAGCGCCGCCGATATGGGTCATCAGGGCGTCGCCAACCAAAATCTTCTGAAACCCGGCGCGATCGACGCGGCGACAAAGATCGATATCCTCGCCATACATGGGGAAATTGGGATCAAGTTGACGCAGGGAAGCAGGCAATTGCGGAGAAAAAAGCAAACACGCCCCAGAAAGCAGAGGCACGGCCGAAGTACGCCCTCTATCATACGCCAACTGTCTGTTTTTCACCAAGAACGGAACAAAAGAAAACCAACGCCCCACACCCGACCAATCCACAAATTCCGACCAGGGCGTGGGATAACGCCGCCCGGTGCGCCAGTCATCCCGCCCCGCGGCGTCGAAAATGCGCGGCCCCAGCAGCCCGGCTTCCGGGCGCGCTTCAGCGCACCTGACGAGCCGGGCGATGCCACCCGGATGCAGGATCGCGTCCGGATTCAACAACAGCGCATATCGCCCCCGGGCCAGCGCCAATCCCTGATTCGCAGCCGCGGTGTAAAGCAGATTGCCATCATTCGCCACCAGCCGCACATCCGGAAACCGCTCCCGCACCATCTCCACCGAACCATCCGCCGACGCATTATCCACCACGATCACCTCGTATGAAAGCCCTTCCGCCGCCGCAGGCAACGCCGCCAAACACCTGGCCAGATGCTCCCGCACCCGCCAACTGACGATGACAACGCTCACATCCGGCGCAGCCGCCGACCTCGCATCAGGACGATCCACATCCCTGCCCATTGCTCACTCGTCCGACAACGCAACCCCGAACACATCCGCCAGCTCCTCGATACGCGTCAAATGATAATCCACATACGCGTCATCCGCAGGCCGCCGCGCGCTCACCAGCGCCGTCACCATCCCCATCTCCTTCGCGGGCCGCAGATTCGTCGGCAGATCATCGATGAACATGCTGCGCTCGGGCGTCACCCCCGTCTTCGCCACACACTTCCGATACGCCCGCGGATCCGGTTTGGGAATATAATCCACCTCCTCCACCCCGATGACATATTCGAAACAATCATCGACCGCCAGCGCCCGCAACACATTATGCGCATGTCGCGACGACGCATTGGTGAAAACCAACTTGCGCTGAGGCAACGCCATCAGCAACGCCCGCAACCTGGGAGCAGGGCCCAGATAAGGCGAAACATCGAAATCGTGCACATAGGCCAGATACGGCCCCGGCTGCACATCATGCTCCGCCATCAGTCCGGCCAGCGTCGTGCCATACTCGCGCCAATACTGCTTCTGCACCCTGCGCGCCTCATCCAGCGACACATTCAGCGTCCTGGCCACATACTCCTGAATGCGCCGATCAATCACCTTCCACAGCCCGTTGCTGAGAGGGTACAGCGTATTATCAAGATCGAAACAAAGCCAATCCACATCGGGGGGATGCTGCATCTTCATGCCCCCATTATCCCGCGAAATCCCCCCAACGCGCAAACCAACGCGCCGCCTCAATCCTCCACTCGCCACCACGACGCCTCTCGTTTATAATATCCCCATGCCCATTCACGTCCTCCCCCCCGATGTCGCCGACAAAATCGCCGCGGGCGAAGTGGTCGAACGCCCCGCCTCTGTCGTCAAAGAACTCATCGAAAACAGCCTGGATGCAGACGCCACCGACATCCGCGTCGAGATCGCGGGCGGCGGCAAACGCCTGATCCGCGTCATCGACAACGGCCACGGCATCCCGGCCCGCGAAGCCCCCCTGGCCTTCCAGCGCCATGCCACCTCCAAAATCCGCTCGGCGGACGAACTCGAACACATCGCCACCCTGGGCTTTCGCGGCGAGGCCCTGGCCGCCATCAGCGCCGTCAGCAAAACCACCCTCATCACCCGCACCGCCGATGCAGCCACAGGGATAGAAATCAAGCTGGAGGGAAGCGAACTCATCAGCCAGCGGGCCATTGGCGCGCCGCCCGGAACCAGTATCACAGTCGAGCATCTCTTCTGGAACACGCCCGCCCGCAAGAAATTCCTGCGCACCGACGCCACCGAAGCGGGACACATCAGCAAAATCGTCACCCGCTACGCCCTGGCCTACCCCGAAGTGCGCTTCAGCTACGTCAGCCAGGGGCGGCTCAGCTTTCAGACGCCGGGCAACGGCGACCGCATGGCCGCCCTCATCAAAGTCTACGGCCCCGACATTGCCGGACAAATGCTGCCCGTCGATGCCCGAGACGATCCCGCCGCGCCCGAAATTCGCGTCAGCGGCTTCGTCAGTGCGCCCAGCCTGCACCGCAGCAATCGCAGCTTCATCGAACTCTTCGTCAACCGCCGCTACATCCAGGATCGCAACCTCACCTTCGCCATCATCCAGGCCTACCACACCCTGCTCATGGTGGGACGCTATCCCATAGCCGCGCTCTTCATCGAAATGCCGCCCGAAATGGTGGACGTCAACGTGCATCCCACCAAAGCCGAAGTGCGCTTTCGCGAAGCGTCGCTGGTCTTTCGCGCGGTGCAGCGGGCCGTGCATCGCGCATTGCAGGGCCAGGCCCCCATCACCCGCGAGCTGCAAACGCCCGCACATCCCGACGACTATCGCAATCAGTGGGCCGCGCGGCGTCAAACCCTGGTGAACGCAGGACAGTCAGAGCCCGCGCCCGGACAACTCGCCATGGACCTCTACCGCCAGGGCGCGCATCTGCCAGAAGAAGAGACGCCCCTGGTGGGCCAGTACCACGTCTCGCCCCGCTCCCGGCAGGCCAGGACCTCCCGGATCTCGTCCAGGCTGA
>JALXAF010000333.1 GCA_026992375.1 Anaerolineae bacterium | reverse complement strand
AAAGTCCCCCGGCTAGAAACAGCGCCCCTGCGGGGCTAGCCGGATTTATCCGGCGCTGTTTTGTAGCCCGGCGACTTCATCGCCGGGCGGACGTGGCAAACGCTTCCAACCGAAATTGGACGCACCCGATCGATTTTCAAAGTGGCGGCAAGGAGGCTCGGGCGCGACTGCTGCGGCGTCACGCGAGCTGGGCGGCGCGGGAGACGCGGCCGGTCCAGGCGTCGGAGCCGTATTTCTCGGCCGCGATCTCTTGCGCCAGGGCCAGCTCCTCGGGCGTGAGGGACTGTTCGTCGAAATCGACTTCCAGCACGCTGTTCAGGCCATCGAGCAGCACGGCGGCCACCTCCCAGAACGAGGCCCGGCGGCCCAGCGCCGCCTCCAGGGTCGTGGCCCGCTCGGCCAGATGCGCCCGAAACGCGCGACGCTGGCTCTCATCCTCGAAGGCCATCACCTCCACCAGGCGGGTCACATCGCCATGCAGGGGCAGCGAGCCATGTTGCAGCACATAACCGCCCGCCCGGCGTTGGGCCGAACCGATGAGCTTCTGGTCTCCCACGCTGATTTCATAGGCGCTGGGAACTTCGAAACAGGCTGCGCTTACATCTCGCCCCGCGCGCTTGTCGGCGGACGCTTTCTCAGCGGGGACGCCCAGACGGCGCAGGCCCGTCAGCAGGCCGTGGCTGATGCGATTGTACACATCCAGCACCGCTCCTTGCAGTCGCGGATCATCGGCCGGGCCCGCGATGCTATAGGTCAGTTCGTCGATATGCAGGATGGCGCGGCCGCCGGTGGGGCGGCGCACGATGTCCCAGTCCCGCTCTTGCAGCCGGGCCAAATCGATATCCTCCACCGGCTGATGGCGGCCCAGGGAAACCGCGGCGGGTCGCCATTGATAAAAGCGAAGGGTGGGAGGAACGTCTCCGCGGGCGCTGAGAGTGGCTATGGCTTCATCCACGGCCATGTTCCAGGCACCGGACGCGGGATCGGTGATGATGAGACGCCAGATTATCATAAACGTGGTGGTGGTGATGGGCGAAAAGAGAGGGTAGGCCAGCCCGCAGGCGGCGAACTCTGGCATTATAGCCGCAACCAGGGCATTTCCCCAATCTCGTTCAGCTTTGCGTCCTCATTAGCCTCCCTCTCCGCGCTCCAATCGCCAATACAGGGTCTCGATGGCTTCCCACAGGGCCTCGCGCAAAGGCTCGATTTGCACCATGCGGGGCGGCTGCGCTGGCGATTCCGCATCCTGTCGGCCCACGTACATGGCCCGGCTGACTTCGATCATGGCCCAGGGTTGCTGGCTTTCCAGCCCGTGCGCCTTCATATCCCAGCCGCCGCGGTAGGGATCGTTGAGCGCAACCGGTCTCGGAACAGCGGCCTCGCACAGCGCAGGCAGCCGTGCGAACCGCCGACTCACTTCTTCGCCCAGAAGCCGCAGCGCCGGGGCGGACATGGTGACGCCGGGCAGACCGTTGGGCTCGCCTGCAGAATCGCCCAGATTAGAGACGCAGGCGCGCGGGCGGATTTTCTGCAGCGGGTCGTACTTTTTGGGTCCCCGGGCGGCCATGCTGTGCGCATCAATCACCAGCTTGATCTCGGGGTCGGCGGCGATGGCGGCCAGTTTCTCGTGCCACGACAGCCAATAGCGCTGCACGATTTCCTGCTCTTCAATGAGGTCGGGACGCTGCTCCGGCTTGAACACCGCCTGCCCGTAGCTGGTCACATCCTTGATTACGCCGTCGCCAATGCGTTTGAGCATGGCGGGATCATCGGGTCGGTTGACGTCGATGAGGGCGCGGGCGTAGGGGAATCGCAGCCAATGCGTCACCCGATCGCGAAAATCGAAGATGAGATCGGTGTAGACGTCGGCTTCGTTGAATATCTGATTTTCGTCAATCGCCAGCCGCCCATCGAATTCGGGCGGGATATCCAGCGAGGCATGGGGAAGAATGATAGCGATGGGAAGTTTTGTTGCCATGAAATGTGGAGGGTGGCAGGTTTTCGTCTCATGCAAGGACGCCGAGCAATAGCGGATTGGGTTCGCCGCTGATAACGCGGATGGGATGGATAGGCGCGGATAAAATCGGAAAAATCCGGGGGCTTTTGGATTTCAGGGGGTGAGGCGCCGGGCGAATTGCGAATCCGGCCTGAGTCCGCCCGGCGATGATGTCGCCGGGCTACAAAACAGCGCCGGAAAAATCCGGCTAAGCCCCGCAGGGGCGCTGTTTCTAGCCGGGGGACTTTATCCCCGACGCTGGTGGCGGGCGCGAAGCACCCCGCCTATGACTGGATTATTTTGTCAATGTTCGTCAGTCGGTGGGGGCAAAAAGGGAACCAATTTTTAGACGGTTACTAAGGACAGGCCCGCGAAGACACCGTTTTGCGGCCTTGGCCACTGTACCTTGCCCCCCACCCCGGCCCTCCCCCGCCAGTCGCTTCGCTCCTTTGCAGGGGAGGGAGCCGCTGGCGTGCAAAATTGTATGGCAGAACAGCAGCTCCTCCCCCCGTGAGGCGACAGCCGGACGGGGGGAGGTCGGGAGGGAGGCGGTGGATTGAAATGTCAACCGTATTTCCGATAACGTTCAATCAGAAAAATCCGCGAGAATTCGCACAATCAGCGTCATCCGTGGCGAATTGAATCTTCATTTGCTCATCACGCCAGTTCAATGGCCATGGCCACGGCCTCGCCGCCGCCCAGGCACAGGGCAGCGACGCCGCGCTGCCCGCCGCTGGCCCGCAGTGCGTAGATGAGGGTGGTCAGCACCCGGGCGCCGCTGGCTCCCAGAGGATGTCCCAGGGCTATGGCGCCGCCGTTGACGTTGACTTTTGCCGGGTCCAGGCCCAGATCGATAATGTTTTGCAGCGATTGGGCCGCGAAAGCTTCGTTCAGCTCGAACAGATCCACATCCGCCAGGTCCCAGCTGATTTTGCCCAGCAGGCGGCGGATGGCGAAGGGCGGTGCGGTGAAGACCTCCAGCGGCGGCACCGCGGCGTAGGTATAGCCGATGATGCGGGCCAAAGGCTGCAAGCCGCGCTCTTTCGCGTAATCCGGATGAGCCACGACCACCGCGGCTGCGCCATCGGAGATGGGCGGCGCATTGCCCGCTGTCACCGTGCCCCCTTCCTCGAAGGCCGGGCGCAGGCGGGCCAGGGCTTCCGGGCTGGTGTCCGGGCGGATGGGCTCGTCCTTATCCACTACGATCTCCTTGCGCTTTTGGCGCACGGTGATGGGAACTATCTCTTCCTTGAATGCGCCCTCTTCGGTGGCCCGGGCTGCGCGCATGTGGCTTTGGTAGGCGAATTGATCCTGCATCTCCCGGGTGATGTGGAAGGTGCGAGCAATCCATTCCGCCTCGTTGCCCATGTGGATGCCGTGGAAGGGATCGATGAGCCCGTCGTGCACAGTGGCGTCCAGCAACTCGCCATTGCCCAGCCGATAGCCGAAGCGGGCTTTGGACAGCATGTAGGGGCCCATGCTCATGTTTTCCATGCCGCCAGCGATATAAAGCTGGCCGTCGCCTGCGCGGATGGCGCTGGCCGCGAACATGACCGCGCGCAGGCCCGATCCGCACACCTTGTTCAGGGTGACCGCGCCCACAGTCTCGGGTATGCCGCCGTGGATGGCCGCCTGCCGGGCGGGGGCCTGGCCTGCGCCCGCTGGGATCACCTGTCCCATGAAAACCTCTTCGACTTCTGCCGGGTCGATGCCCGACCGTTGGATGACGGCCCGGATGACGTGGGCGCCCAGCCGGGGCGCGGGCGTGCTGCTGAGCGTGCCGCCCAGACGTCCGCCGGGCGTGCGTGCAGCTGCCAGGATGAAGGGATGGATCGGGGTGGTCATCTCGCTGCTCCTCGTTGCGTGGTGAGAGTTATTCGATGGTGGCCTTGATCAACGCCGGGGGCTGCACCGGCTCGTCACTCCAGGCGTAGGCGCTCAGCAACTCATCGGCTGCGGTCAGGGCTTCGGCCTGGGTGCGGGCGTGGATTTCGCACAGAACATCGCCTGCGGCCACTTTGTCGCCGATCTTGGCGTGCAGCACGACGCCGACGCGGTGGTCGATGGGATCGCCTTTTTTTTCACGCCCGCCGCCCAGCTTCACGGTGACTTCACCAAAGGTGCGGGCTTGAACTTCTTGCAAATAGCCCGCCCGGGGCGATGTAAGGGGCAAAACGACGGGTGCGAATGGCAAAACGCCCTCAGGATCATCCACGACGCGACCATCTCCCCCCTGAGCCGTGACGAAGGCCCGGAATTTCTCCAGGGCCCGGCCGCTGGCAAGCGCCTCTTCCACCCGGGAGCGGCCTTCTTCGACGTTGGCGACCTTGCCACATAGATGCAGCAGATGCGCCGATTCAGTGAGAATGAGTTCGGTGAAATCGGCCGGGCCCTGGCCCTTGAGGGTGGCGATGGCCTCTTTCACCTCCAGGCTATTGCCCACGGCCAGGCCCAGGGGCTGGTTCATATCGGTGACCCGGGCCGCGACTTTGCGTCCGGCCAGGCCGCCGATGGAGACCATGAGTCGGGCCAGCTCGATGGCCTCATCCAGGGTCTGCATGAATGCGCCGTTGCCCACCTTGACATCCAGCAGGATGATATCGGCGCCGGCGGCCAGTTTTTTGGACATGATGGAGGATGCAATGAGGGCCATGCTGGGCAC
>JALXAF010000332.1 GCA_026992375.1 Anaerolineae bacterium | reverse complement strand
AATCCTTTGTGGAGATGGTGCGCCTGACCGCCGAGATAGAGAACTAGGCCCGGCGACATGTTTGGCGTCTGGGCTCCCTTGCTCTGGACTGCTGTTTTTCTGGTCGCGATCTGGTGGTTGAGTCGCCAGCAGGCCTTCTATTTCCTGTCGGCGTTCTTCCACCTGACGCGATCGCAGCAGGTGGCGGTGGTTCTCTACGCGCTTTTCTTCCTGCCGGGCACGGTGGTGCATGAATTCGCTCATTGGGGCATGGCGAAGGTGTTGGGCGTGAAGACGGCGGGGTTTCATGTGCTGCCCAGCCTGGGCGGCAAGGGCGAGATTCGTCTGGGATCGGTGGATGTGCGGGGCGGCGGGCTGCTAGAGCACACCCTCATCGGCATGGCCCCCATGTTGCTGGGCGGTCTGGTCACCCTGGCGCTGAGCTATTATCTGGTGGATGTGAACGCGCTCTACGCCGCCATCCGTTCGGAGCAATTCGGCGGCGTGGCGGATGTGGCCTTGCAAGCTTTTTCCCGGCCCGACGCTTTGCTCTGGCTGTGGCTGCTGTTCACCGTCAGCGGCTCCATGTTTCTCAGCGCCAGCGATCGAGCGCCCATTCAGCAGATGGCCTTGTATCTGGCCGCGGTGCTGCTCCCCCTTTATCTCTTCGGCTTCATGCCCGCCATCCCCCAAAGCTGGACGCAGACCATTGCTGAGATCTTTACGGTGTTCGCCTCGGGCCTGGCAGTGGCCCTGACCGTGCATCTGGCGATGACCCTCGCGTTCGCCCTGTTCTATCTCGTTGCCCGGGCGTTGCGACCGGGCGGATGAGTCATCCCGCCAGGGCCAGGTACAACATGCGTCCGGCGGAAAGGACGACCACCACCAGCAGCAGACGATAGACCCATATCTGAGCCCATTCTTTGGTGGCGAACCGCACCGCGGCCCAGGCTCCAGCCATGGTGCCGATGGCCAGGATCAGGCCTACAAGCCACGCCACCTGACCGTTGTGCAAGAAGACGAAGATGGCGAAGGCGTTGAACGCCAGCACCAGCAGGGCCTTGATTGCGTTGGCGTGAATCAAATCGTGCCCGATGGACATGACCAGCCCCACCAGCAGAAAGATGCCCACGCCCGCCTGGATGAAGCCGCCGTACAACCCGATGAAGAAGAACAGAATCCACTCCTTCCAGCCCGGTTTGCGAGCGCCCTCGGGCCGGCCCACCAGCCAGCGTTTGGGTTTGAGGATGATGAGGAAGAAGGTGAGGATGAGCATCCCGGCGATGGCCAGCTTCATGGCCCGCTCATCCAGATTCACCGCAATCTGCGCGCCCAGCACGCCGCCGACGATGGTGGGGATCAGCAGCGTCAGGGCCTCGCGCCATTTGAGATAGCCCTGGCGCTGAAAGCTGCTGGCGCTGACGCCCGTTTGCAGCAGCACGCCGATGCGATTGGTGCCGTTGGCGACGCTGGCGGGCAGGCCCATGAAAACCAGCAGGGGCAGGGTGATGGCGCTGCCGCTCCCGGCCAGGGTGTTGATGAATCCGGCCAGAAAACCGGCCACGATGACGGCGGGGTACATCCAGGGACTGAGATCATAGGTCATGGTCGGGCCTCGAAGATGGCGGGCGTTGGTTAGCTGAGAGGGTGCTGAAACGCCCGCATGGCCGTCAACAGCTCATCAGGCTTTTCCTGCACCGTGAAGACGTCGCGGTATTGCGGTTTCACAAAGCCGGCCTGGATGGCGTGCTCGATGAGCTCCACCAGGGGCGTGTAATAGCCCGCCACGTTGAGAATGCCGATGGGCTTGGGCTCATAGCCAAGCTGGCTCAGGGTCAGGGTCTCGAACAGCTCGTCCAGGGTGCCGAATCCGCCGGGCAGGGCGATGAATCCGTCCGAGATCGCCACCATCTTCGCCTTGCGGGTGTGCATGTCGGGCGTGACGATGAGTTCGGAGAGGTTTTCGTGCACCACTTTGGGCACATTCATGCTGTCGGGGATGACGCCGACGGCCCGGCCGCCATGTTCCAGCACGGCATCGGCCAGGACGCCCATGATGCCGGTCATGCCGCCGCCGAAGATGAGGGTGATGTGGTTGCGGGCCAGCAGGCGGCCCAGTTCGCGGGCGGCCTGAGCGTAGGCGCTGTTCACGCCCGGCTGCGAGCCGCAGAAAACGCAGATTTTTTCGAGGGTCATGGATGATCAGAGTATGTGGATGATGAAGTAGAGAAAGATGCCGATGAAGAATGCAGCGTAGCTGGCTGCGTGGAATTTAAAGGTGAAAGAACGAGCGTCAGCTCCTTCGCTACGCACATAGATGCGATATGCTATCAGATTTGCCAACGAACCAACAAGACTGCCAAACCCTCCCACGCTGACGCCCCACAAAAGCGACTGCCAGTTCGATGTGAAATCAGCCAGCAGGAGCGCCGCGGGCACGTTGCTGATGATTTGACTGAGAAACGCCGCCAGCAGAAAAACGTGGTGGGAGTGAGCCAGATAATTGCCCAGAAGCGATTGCAGATTGTCGGTGAAACCGAAGAAGCAGGCGAATGTCAGGAGCAGGGCGTAATCGATGCGCAGGCTGCCCCTATCGGCGATGATGACGAAGAGGATGACCACGACGCCCGACGCCAGCGGAATCAGCCGCAGGATGGCCAGGGCGAAGATGAGGAGCGCCGCCGCGTAGAACCAGGCGATTGGCCTCAGCGGGGCCGGGCGGGATGTGGGGAGGGACGTCCCTCGGGCCTTGACGACGCCAGCTCCCAGCGCCAGTAACGCCAAAAAAACCAGCGAGAATGGGGCGATGACCGTGACGAAATCGGCGAAGGGGATGTTGTAGTGCCAGTAGATGAACAGATTTTGGGGATTTCCGAAGGGAGAGAGCGCCGACCCCGCGTTGGCCGCCAGCGCCTCGATGATAACCAGCCATTCTTTGTTGGGGACGTTCAGGAGGATGGTCAGGGGCACGATGGCCATTAGCGCCACGTCGTTGGTGACCGCCATGGCGAAGAAGAAGGTGACCAGCGCCAGTTTGATAGGGATCCAGCGCCCCCGCTCCATCTTGCTGGCGATGCGAGCCAGCACGCGGTGTCGTTGCAGGCCCATGGTGATGATGAACAGCACCAGCAGGATGTAAAGGATTTCGAAATCGGAGCGGGTGTAAACGGGCAGGCGTCGGGCCAGGATGATGGTGAGGCCCAGCCCTGCGGCGGATAGCGCCAGCAACCATTCTCTACGAAGAAAAGCGCTCAGTTGCCGTTTGCTCATAAGGATGACCGGGGGTCAGGGGATGCGGATGACCGCGACCCGCAGAGGCTCGGCGATGCGCTGGCCCGTGGCTGGATCGTAAAATCCGGCCATCAGCGCATACTCGCCCGTCGTCAGATTTGGGGGCAAGACGATCTGAAAGTCGTCGGCGATGACGTCGCCCGGCCGCCACAGCGTCGAGGGCAGATAGACGCCGCCCGGCTGATGATCCTCGGCCTGGGCTGCTTTCTCGCCCGCGGCGTCATACAGATGCAGGAAGCTATGCCAGACCGCAGCGGGGCGCTGCACGGCCCGCCAGTACAGCGTCACATCCAGGCGCGCGCCCGGCTTCACCTCGCCCGACCATGCGATGCCCAGCCAGCGCAGATCATCGGTGTAAGGAGCCTCGAAGCTTTCGGGGGGCGCGGGCTGCGGCCCCAACACCTGCTGCACCCCGCCGCCCGCGGGCTCCAGCCGATACAGCGCGTCTACGCCCGGCATGGGTTTGATGAGATACGCGGGGCGCTGCGTAGCCAGCGCGCTCTTCAGCGTGACGTTCAGGTCTTCCCATTCGGGCGTGGCCGCGATGAGGGGAAACAGGCCCAACACGCCCGGCGCGCGCCCCTCCACCTGCTGCAAGTAGATGAGGGGGGGCATCTCGTCCCGATCGTTGCTCACCAGCAGCGCGTCATCGGCCAGCGGCTGGGCCAGGATGATCTCCCATTGTTTGCGGGCCGTCCCATCGTGGCTGCGGTCGAATTGGGCGTGGTAGTCGCGATAGAGGAGGGCGGGCAGCGCCAGGGCCAGCAGGGGGATGACCATCCAGGCGAGCCTCCATCGGGTTGAGGTCATGCGGGTGAGGGCCTCGACGATGTAGGTCAGGCCCAGGCCCAGCCACAGGGTGGCGATGAGGTAGAGGGGGATGTAGTAGACCGCGATATCGCCGATGCCGTAGAAGAGATTGAAGAGCAGCAACAGCAGGAAGCTGACGCCTGTGAGGATGAGGGTCAGCAGTTCGCCTTCGATGATCAACGCGGCCAGGCCCAGCAGGATGACGAGCAGGCCCGCCCAGGTGAAATGCACGAGGAAAAGCCGGGCCGCGGTGGCGATCTGGGCGCTGAGGGGAGCGCTGCCGATCTCCGAGGAGAAGCCCACGCCCAGGATGAAGCGCAGGTTGCCCGCGATGCTGTTATCGAAAAGCTGAAGCGTGCGCTCGGGCGTGAGCTGGGGATAGAGCCAGGGGCTGGCGGGCCCTCGCAGCGGGATGTAGAGATAGAGCAGCAGGGGGGCCAGCAGCCAGGGCAGGGCGCCAAGGATGGTCTTGAGGCGGAACGCATCGGGGCGGGCCAGCCACAGCGCGATGATCACGCCCGGAATCAGGAAGACCGTGGTGAGATGATGCGTCAGGCTCAGGCCCAGGAGCAGGGCCACGGGCCACAGGGGCCAGGCGTCTCGTTCGCGGGCCGCGGCCAGGGTTGCG
>JALXAF010000331.1 GCA_026992375.1 Anaerolineae bacterium | reverse complement strand
AGATGCGCTTCTAATTCCGTGCAAAGCTCGGGCGAGAGTTTGTCATCGATGTAGTCGCTGAGGTGATCCAGCACGCGGCTGCATTCATCGGTGTGCCGGTGGGGTTGAACAGGCTTCACGCTCATGGCAGTTGGCAATGACTAGACAGGTTGAGTGAAGTAAGGGGCCAGTAAAGCGCGTAGCCGCAAACGGGCCCGATGTAACCGCACCTTGGCCGCGGACACGCTGATGCCCAGGATGTTCGCGGTTTCTTCGGTGCTATATCCCTCGATCTCGCGCAGGATGAAAACGGTGCGAAGGGTCTCGGGGAGCTCGGAGATGGCCTGCTCAAGCACGGCCCGAGTCTCGCTGTTCATGGCGTGATCATCGGGCGAAAAAGCCCAGTCCTGCACCTCGCGATAAACGTCATCCCCGCCCATGGTCTCGATGGGTTCGTCCAACGAAACCTCGCGGTTCTTGCGTTTGCGCAGGTGCATCAACGCCGCATTGGTGGCGATGCGATGAAGCCAGGTGCCCAGGGCGCTGCGTCCTTCGAATTTATCGATGTTCTTGCAGGCGCTGATGAAGGTTTCCTGCAGGACTTCCTCCGCTTCATCTTTGTCGTTGACCATGCGGATGGCGATAGCGTAAACCCGGGACGCATACTGCTTGATCATGCAGGCGCAGGCTTCGGGATCGCCGCGTTTCAGTCCTTCGAGGAGGGCTGCTTCATCGGGGTAAATATCGAGATCGATTTCGATACCAGTCATTGGATGCAACTCGCGGGGTGTGCGTTACCTGTTTATGCGTTGGGGCGGCTCTTCATCATACACCATCCGCCCCCAGAAATAAAAAGGGGGAGCGGTTCGACCGCCCCCAGGAAGCGACGATAAATGGGGGGATGAGTTAGAGCCTGTTATGAATCGCTGGTCAAATTCTAATTGTTTTCCTATCATCCACCTTTCGATTCGCCGCTGATGACGCTGAAAAATCGGATCATAGCGGATTTTCGCAGAAAAAATCCTTTTTCAATCCAAAAAAATCCGCGGAAATCTGTCTCATCCGCGTTATCAGCGGCGAATCCCACGGGCAGATGATGTGAATTCTCGTTTTGACGAGGCCAAAGTGCATAACAGCTTCTAGCTAGCCATTGCCAATTGTCGATTTCATCTGGCGGGGAACGCGTTCACTTCAACGCTTCCAGCGTCTGCAGGGCGATTTCCAGCTCTTCGTTGGTGGGGACGACCAGCACCTTCACCCGGCTGTCCGCGACGTGGATAGGCATGACGCCCGTCGCCCGGGCCTTGTTCTTCTCCTCATCCAGCGCGATGCCCAGATGCGTCAGGCCCGCGCAGCTCATCTTTCGCACCAGCGGACTGTTCTCGCCCACGCCCGCGGTGAAAACCAGCGCGTCCACTTGGCCCAGCGTCGCCATGTAAGCGCCGATGTATTTTTTGATGCGATACGCATACATTTCCATTGCCAGCCGGGCGTCTTCATCGCCAGCCTGCATCTTTTCGATGACATCCCGCACATCGCTGGCGCCCGCGACGCCCAGCAGGCCCGATTGCTTGTTCAGCAGTTTGTCGATTTCGGCCAGCGACATGCCCAGATTATTGGCCAGATAGAAGACGACGGCTGGGTCCAGATCGCCGCTGCGGGTGCCCATCATCAGGCCCGGCAGGGGCGTGAAGCCCATGGTCGTATCCACCGAGCGCCCGTTTTTCACCGCTGCCATGCTGGCACCATTGCCCAGATGCGCCGTGATCAGCGAGGTCTCGGCCAGGGGCTTGCCCAGCCACTCCGCTGCTTTTTTGCTCACGTAGAGATGCGACGTGCCGTGGAAGCCGTAAACCCGGACGCCGTGCTCGCGATAGAGGCTGTTAGGAAGGGCGTAACGATAAGCCTGGGCGGGCATGGTCTGATGAAAGGCGGTGTCGAAGACTGCAACCTGCGTGGCCCGGTCGAAGATGCGGCGGGACACCAGAATGCCCTCGAGATTGGCGGGATTGTGCAGAGGAGCGTAGGGGATGAGCTCGCGAATCACCTCGATGACCTCATCGTCGATGACCACGGTCTTACTGAAGCGCTCGCCGCCGTGCACCACGCGATGCCCCACCGCCGCGATCTCTTGCGGATCGTCGATGACGGCGATGCCCGGCTCCACCAGCAGACCAGCGACCAGTTTCAGGCCTGTTTCGTGGTCGGGCGCTGGCGTCTCCCGCACGACTTTCTGCACGCCGCCGTCGCTGTGAATTTCGTGCTTCACGCGGCTGCCGTCCAGCCCGATGCGCTCCACCAGGCCCGCGCACGCCATCCGATGCGTCTCAGTGTCGAAAAGTTTGTATTTGATGGACGAACTGCCCGAATTGATGACGAGAATTTTCACGAATTGATTGCGTCCTGAGAAGTTATGGATTTTCGGCGTAACTGCCTAAGGTCGTCACCCGAAAACCACTAAGAACACTAAGACACAAAGGCACAAAGGGAAGTTTATACATTTTTTCTTCGTGTTCTTAGTGCCTTTGTGCCCTTTGTGGTTTGTCAACCGGGTGCGTTAGCAGTTACTTTTCGACGTTGAAACGAGCTCTACTTGCTCGCCACGTTGGCGGCCACAAGGATGGGATCCCAGACGGGCGCGAAGGGGGGAGCGTAGCTTAGATCCAGTTGAGCCAAGTCGTAGACTGTCCATCCATTGTGCAGGGCTGCGGCGATAATGTCGATGCGTTTGGATACGCCTTCCTCGCCCACCATCTGGCCTCCCAGCAGCTTCTTGGTTCCCTTCTCGAAGACCAGTTTGACATGGATGGGGGGATGAGTGGGCATGTAGTGCGCCCGGGCCGGAGCCTTGATGGTGACGCTGGCCGCATCGAAGCCCGCCTGTTGCGCTTCCCGTTCGCTGAGGCCCGTGCGGGCCACTTCCAGATCGAAGACTTTGACCACGGCTGTGCCCACAATGCCGCCAAACGCGGCGTCGCCGCCCGCTATGTTCGTGCCAGCGATGCGCCCCTGCTTGTTGGCGGTTGTGCCCAGCGGGATGTACGCGGGCTTGTTCAACACCCGATGCCAGGCTTCCGTCACATCGCCCGCGGCCCACACGTGCGGAACGGTGGTGCGCTGATGATCATCCACCGCGATGGCGCCGGTCTCGCCGATGGCCACGCCCGCCTTCTCGGCCAGAGGGATGTTTGCCCGCGCACCCACGCTGAACAGCACGATATCCGCCTCCAGCGTTTTATCGCCAGCGATGACTCGCTCTACCCGACCATCGCCCTCGAATCCCCGCACAGGACTATCGAGGTGCAGTGTCACGCCATGATCGGCCAACTCCTCCGCCGCCAGCGCTGCCATATCCGCGTCCATATTGGGCAGCACCTGGGGCAGCATCTCCACCACGTCCACATACATGCCGTTGCCGGCCAGGGCCTCGGCCATCTCCAGGCCGATGTAACCGCCACCCACCACCACGGCCTGCCAGGGGTGCTTTTTGGCGATCCAATCCTTGATGGCGATGCCATCCTCCACCGTGCGCAGGGTGAAGATTCCGGGCAAATCCAGGCCCGGGATGGGCGGCTTCACCGCCACTGCGCCGGTGGTGATGAGCAATTCGTCCCACGAATCCTGAAAGACCTCTCCGGTTTCCAGATTCTTCACAGTCACCGTACGTTCGACCACATCCACATCGATGACTTCGTGATGCACCAAAGCCCGGATGCCCTGTTTGGCGAACTGCTCGGGTGTGCGCACCACCAGCTGCTCGGGCGTGGGGATATCGTCCTTGATGAAGTAGGGCAGGCCACAGGCTCCGTAGCTCACGTAGCCTGATTTTTCGTAAACGGTGATTGCAAGGGATTTATTGCGACGTTTGGCTCGGGCCGCGGCGCTCATGCCTGCGGCCACGCCTCCGATAACAACAAGTTTCATAGGTTTCGCATCCTCCTGATATGATTTTGTAATGATGCAGCTCCCGAGTCAAATTGTGAATGCTGGAGCCGCCAACGGGCGACATGCCACGATCGTGAAACGTCAAGCGTCAAACGTCATTCTGCTGTAACCTGTACTTCCAAGGGGATGATTTCGCCCCTCAGCCTCATTTTTGGGCAAAATCCATCTTTTTCCCTTGGCGTCTTTGCGACTTTGCGTGAGACAAAACTTCTTCAGTAGAGCCAAGTGTCAAACAAACGTTATCGACGCTGTTGGGTGAACAGGATGATGTGCAGCTCCCGAGGTCCGTGCGCGCCTAACGTCAGGGTTTGGGCGATGTCCGCGGTGCGGCTGGGCCCGGTGATGATGACGGTGTTGCTGCTGGCGGCGATCTTTGCCCCGGTCTCGTTGACGGCGATCCAGGCCGCGATGTCCGCGTAGATGTCCTCTTCTCGCAGCAGGGCGAAGTGGATGTCGGGGATGAGGGAGGCCAGACGCCCGTGGCTGCGGTCGGCGTGGAGCGCGATGCTGCCGGTGCGAGCCAGGCCCGCGGCCGCGCCGGTGACGCCCACCAGCAGCGGGCGCATCTCGTCCAGCGCTTGTTTGCGCGGGCCCGCCAGGCGGCTGGGAATCAGCTCGATGTTGCGGGCTGCCAGGGCGTCGCTCAGGCCGGGCAGGGGCAGGGCCTCGGGCGCCCAGCTCAGAACCTGATTTTGCCCTTGCTGTTGGCAGACGTCTGCGATGAGCGCAGCAGCTTCGTCTGCGCTGGCGCAGCGATGGGGGACGCCCTGCACCGCAAGCAGCGCCTCTTCGAACACATCGATGAGAGGGCGATCGAAGGG
>JALXAF010000330.1 GCA_026992375.1 Anaerolineae bacterium | reverse complement strand
TATCGCAACAGCCTGAAGCTGGCGGTGGAAAACGGAGTCCACACCATCGCCTTCCCGGCCATCAGCACGGGCGTGTATCGTTTTCCTCTGGAGCGGGCCACGCGCATCGCACTGAGCGGAGTCAAGGGCTTTTTGGAGCAGGATGACAGCATCGAGAAGGTCATTTTCGTCTGCTTCGACCGCCGCACATACGATGTGTATCAGCGCCTCTTTTGGGAGATATTCCAGGACGGATCATGAGCAAAGACATCTTCTACCGCATCCTCGCCACCATCTTCATCTTCATCCTCATCTTTGCGCTGCATCGATTTATGACGGTGGGCCCGCGCCACGATCAACCTGCGCTGGCGAATCCGCCCCTACTCTTCGCCCACCGGGGGGGCGCGGGCTTGTGGCCCGAAAACACCCTGCTGGCTTTCCACAACGCCGCAGAACTGGGCGTCGATGTGCTCGAACTGGATGTACATCTCACCGCGGATGATGATCTGGTCGTCATCCACGATAAATCGGTGGATCGCACCACCAACGGCAGCGGACTGGTCAGAGATATGACCGTGGCCCAACTGAAGGAGCTGGACGCGGGCTATAACTTCACGCCCGACGACGGCGCAACCTATCCTTACCGGGGGCAAGGGGTCACCATTCCCACGCTGAATGAGGCGCTGACAGCATTCCCCAATTACCGCATCAACATCGAGATCAAAGATGACGAACGACGGGCCGCGGAGAAGCTGGCGGAGATCATCCGGGCGCGCGAGGCGCAAAAACGGGTAATCGTAGTCAGTTTTCACGATGATCCGCTGGCTTATTTCCGCAAACTGCTGCCCGGAGCGGCCACGGCCGCGGGCCCGGATGAAACCCGAAATTTCTACATCCTCAGCCTGCTCCATCTCGGGCGATTTCATCGTCCCCATGCGGACGCGTACCAAGTTCCTCCCAACAAAGGACGCGCCCACTTCGACAGGCGCCAATTCATCGATAGCGCTCACAAAATGAACCAGCAGGTGCATTTCTGGACCATCAACGATGAGGAAGAGATGCGTCATCTGCTGGAGTTGGGCGCTGACGGCATCATGACCGACCGCCCCGATTTGGGCATGCAGGTCTTTGCCGAAATGGGCTACAAATAATGCGTAATACGTGTAGTCGTTACGCATCACACATCACGCCCATTGCAGACTCGTCCAACATGGGCCTGTGGCCATTTTAGCAGACCCACGCAACGCTATTTCAAAGCAGGAGCACCCCAATGCTGATAAAAGATTTTATGACCCGAGATGTGGTGACGGTACAGAGCAGCGCCACCGTGGAAGAAGTGAAGAACCTGCTGGCCCATTCCAATTTCCATCGCGTGCCCGTGATGGAAGACGAGCGACTGGTGGGCCTGGTCAACTGGCATCGTCTCACGGGCGAGGGCCCGGTCAAGTACTGCATGGTCAAAAATCCTGTCACCAGCTCGCCCGATATGACCATCGAGGCGGCCGCGGATTTGATGATTAGCAAACAGATCAGCGCCCTGCCCGTGGTGGAAGATGACCGGCTGGTGGGCATCATCACCCTGCGTGATCTGTTCAAGGCCGGGATTCAGGCTCTGGGCGCTCGCAAGCACGGCGTTCGGGTCACCGTTATCCTTCCCGATATGCGCGGCATCCTGGCCGACGTGATCAACGTCCTCACCAACCTGGGCGCGTACTACGTCAGCCTCATCAGCCTGCCCGATCCCCAGGGCCGAGGCGAGATGGTTACCATCAAGGTGCAGGATGTGAACCAAAATCAGGTGGAGGAGGCGCTGTCCGACCTCAGCGTCGAGATCGAAGACATCCGCACGGTGTAAGATGCGCGCCCTCTGCTTTTCTATCGATCTGCCCGGTCATCTGGATTGGGGCGGCTATGTGCAGACTGCGGCGGAGCTGACCCGCCGCGGGCATGAGGTGCTGTGGGTCTCGGGCCCGATGGTCAAACCCGCGGTGCGCAAGGCAGGCGTCGCGTTTGCGCCCGTGCCCACGACCGGCTGGCAGCATGTGATGCCGCCGCTGAATCCCAAGCTTTCGGCCCAAGAGCGGGAGATGGAGCGGCGTCGCCGCGCCCTGACCGTGTGGCTGGAGCCCGAACACGTGTTGCAAGCCGTGGATGAGCTGGCTCGCGTGGCCGACGACTTCCGGCCCGAAGTGGTGATGATCGAGCCATTCGCTGCAGCGGGCGCGCTGCTGGCCGAAGGGCGAGACCTGCCCCTGGTGGTGGTCGGGCGACCGGCTCAGCCGCCCAAAGCGCCCAATCCCCGCCGCCTGCCCAATCCTGCCATTCCTTTCGTGCAACGCCTGCTGAAGGCCGCGGGGCTGACGGGTCGCTATTGGGATTTGGATCGAGGCCAGCCTCGCAGCCCCCATCTGCATCTCGATTTCTTTAGCCGGGAGTGGTACGCGGATCTGCCCGCCATCGAGCCGCAGACGGTCTTTTGCGGCGGGTTGCCCGCGCCCAAACAGCCGCTGGATTTCCCCGCGGACGCCCGCCCGCTGCTCCTCATCACCCTGGGCAGCACCTTCGCCAATGACGAGAATTTCTTCCGCATCGCGGGCGAGAGCGCCTTGCTGGCCGTGGGCCTGCCCCTCATCGTCACTGGCCAGCGCGCACCCAAAGTCCTGGCCAGCCTGCAAGAAGCGCCGCCCGGGCCCGCCATCATCCGCGATTGGATCGATTACGCCCGGATCTTTCCCCATCTGGCCGGAATTGCGCATCACGGCGGCATGGCCACCACCCACGCGGCCCTGGTGCACGGCATCCCGCAGGTGGTCGCGCCCCATGCCGGCGATCAATATCCCCAGGCCGCACGCGTCACCCAGGCCAAAGTGGGCTATGGCATCCGAGCAAAAGACTTCACCACGGAGAACGCGCCCCTCATCCTGGCCGACATCCTCTGGGACCCGGAGTTTGCGGAGAACGCCCGGGGCATGGCTGAGGATTTTCGGGCGCTGGGCGGGCCTCCCCGCGCGGCCGACGCGGTGGAAGGGCTGTTTGGTAAATAGAACGCAGATGACGCAGAAAAAGCTGATCCACGCAGATGAAAACAGATAAAATCAAAACAATCCGCGAAAGTCTGTGTGCATCAGAGGTTTCTGCGTTCCATTTTCGTTCGTTATGTGGTGAGCAGCCGCTCATGGTGACTGCTTCTTAAATAGGACGCGGACGAACAGAGATGAACGCGGATCGTGTTTCTTCATATCCGTGTCGAATAAACAGGACTACGTTATCCTGACAAACAAAACGCCCCCTGCCATAAAACCGGCGGAGGGCGCTGTGCGTTGTAGAAGGAGAAAAGGGGATTATTCGTTGAGATAGATAGGCAGCCACACTGCGCCATTCTCGGCCGCGACCACGATGCGAACGTCAACGCCCTGGAAGCGATTGGGCGTACCCGGCCCGCCATCGACCAAGATGGTGACGCGACTCTCGCCCACCGGAGCCTGCGCTATATCCAGCACAACCTGCATGACGCGCGGAGTGATGCCATGATTAGGCACCAGCCTCACCCAGGGGACATATTGCAACAAGCGTTCTTCACCATCGGGCCCCACGAACAGCAGGCCCTTGTCGGTGCGTTTGGCGGTGAATTGGCCGCTTTCATACAGGGGCGCAAAATCATGCCACCAATCGCCCGAGGGCACCACGTAGGCGTACCAGGTGATGGCGCCGCTGCCGGGCGCAGCCTGATCAATCAGCACCTCGCTGATGGGCGAGGGCTCGCCCTTGAAGGCCTGGATGAAAAGCTCGGCTGGGGTGACGACCATGCCCGTGGCTTCGATGTGCAGCGTAACCGGAATCAGCGCAGGACTGCCAGTGAGAGCGGCGTCGGCAGTGACGGTAATGAGCGCCGTATAATCGCCGGGAGGCAGATTTTGTGGAGCCAAAGTCACATCGACGGTGTCATCGGTGAATCCAGAATAGCGGCCGAGCCGCAGCCAGTTGCTGCCATCGCTGGTGGTGACGGAGATATGATAGTAGATGTTGCCACTATCACCGATATTGCGGATGACCAGAGGATCGGGCGTGGGCACGACGCCACCGAAGTTGATGCTGAAATCATAGCGCTCGGGCGTCACCTCCAGTGCGGGCCCGGTGGGACGGATGGTGAGCCGCACGTTGACGGTCTGCGTGCCGTTTATGACATCGCCATTGGGCGAGGTACCGCCCACCGTGACGGTCGCATCGTAGGTTCCCGGGGCCATGCTAGATACCACGTCCTTCATGCGCACGGTGAAAGTGGCGGGCGCTGAAGCGTCGAAGGGCGTGACTTCCAGCCAGTCGCCGCCGCTGTGAGTGCGGGCGTCGACATGGATGTTGAGGATGCCGCCGCCGATGTTAGCCACCTCGAAGGTCTGGGCCGGCGGGGCAGGGTCGGCGCGGGTCATCTCAAAACCCAAAGATGTGGGCGTGACTCGCATCTCGGGCGGCTCGGTGGAAATGCCAGAACCATCGTAATTGCCCAACTGGATGACCACCGGCTTGCGCAAACTCACAGTCACATTGCCGCCGTTGTTGTAATCAATGTCGGGAGACCAATAGATGCGATAAGAGGTGGATTGGGCGACAACCACCTCGGCCTTGCCATCGCCATCTACATCACCCATTTCGACCCGCTGCAGGTCGCGGCCCAGGGATAACTCCCATGGCTCTGGCATGGAGTCCGCGCCCCAATTGATCCCTTTCAAAGAAATGCCGCCGGACCTGCCGGGATCTCGGATCAAGAAAACCTCGTCATCGCCGCTATTGTTGATGTCGCCAACAGCGATATCGATGAAATAGGGGTAGAATTTGCGACCACCTTGAGGAGCATCGAGCAACCGATTGTTGTAATACTGGAACACCAGGAAGGAATCCAGTTGCGCCAAAACATCGCCGCGTGTGGTGATGATCTCATCGACATCGCCATTATTGAGATGCGTGTTGCCTGTGGCCAAATCGATCCAGGGGAAGTCATAGACCCAATTGTGGGAAAGATAAATCCAGGGACCGTCTGGATCCTGGGGGGCGTACTTTCGGGCCTCGATGCGCCTGTCGGGATTAGAGGATGTGCCGTTGCGCATCATAAGCAGTTCATCCCCTTCGTAGCCATCGATGTTTCCCGCGGCCATGCGAATCCATTTAGCGCCAAATAATTCATCAAAGACGAGGGTCCAGACCGTACCGTCGGCGTTGCCGTCATAAATCTGCACGCTGTAAGGGGTGTTGTTGCGATTATCAGTGCGCTGCACCACAATCTCATCCCGACCGCCGTCACCAGGAATAAGATCACCGGCGTAGACGGAGACATACTGGAATCCGCCAATGGTGCGGCTGAATTGAGGCAACACTCCGCCCGTGTTGAAAGGAACGAGAAGCTCCACCCTATTGCCGGCAATAGCTATCAACTCATCGACGCCATCGCCATTGACGTCGATGGTGGCCATATCTGTGTAGCCGCCGGTGAGAGAACGCCAGGTGAAAGGCTGCAAGCCGGAAGGCGTGACAGGATCGACGATGTTGATGTACCCCGCGGCGTCAATATAGGCCAACTCATCATCGACGATGACGGTTTCCGCATTGGAAACCGCGCCATCACCCCACGACCCCAACAACATCAGGGCGAAAGCGATGACGATAAGGGGAACCATAACAACTCTATACTTTTTGTGCATAAGTGTTGTACTCCTTTTGGGTAGAAATGGTAACTACTAAGGTTAAGGTCTCATCACCACTTTTTGCCACGAAGACACAAAAAAATTCATCTCTCCCTTCGCGGCATCGAAAAACTTCGAGCCTTCGCGGCTTTTTGAGGCGTAAAGTAGAGTACGTTAGCAGTTACTAGAAATGAGAGAAAGTGCTTCATTGGGGAAGATTTCGGAAGGGATAGCTAAAGAGAAGCGGGAAGTGCGGCCGTTCCGAGGCGAGAAAACATCCACACTACAAGCGATTATAGCATCAGATAGAGGCGTTCTAAGAATTGTACAGGAGGATCTTGAGACTCTCGCGTTGACGGGCCCGATCGAAGGCCTCTTTGGCCTGATGGAGGGGAAGGCGTGCGGTGATAAGCGGGCGAGGATCGATGACGCCCTGGGTTAGAGCCTGAATGGCCCGGGGGAACGGCCCGCACCGAGAACCAATGATGCGCAGTTCGTTCACCACCACCGAGCTGAAATCCAGTTGGGATTGCTCGGCGCTGGTTGTCTTGAGGATGAGTGCGCCGCGCGGGCGAAGCAAGTCGAAAATCTGCTGAAGCGCCTGAGCATTGCCGGTGACGTCGACAGCAATGTCGTATTCCTGACCTGCAGGAGGTTCGAGAGCGGTTTGCACGCCCGCTTGTGCGGCGAGAGCCAGCTTATTACTATGACGCCCGATGAGCAAGGGATGATACCCTTCGCGCTGGAACACCCGGGCAATGAGCTGTCCCAAACGGCCATCGCCAAAGATGATGACCCGATCGCCCGCTCCCTCGGGAACATCGCGCAAGGCTGCGTAGGCCGCGGCCAGCGGCTCAACGAAAACGGCCATCTCATCAGGAACATGCTCGGGCACGGGATGCAGCAGATAAACAGGGCTGACGAGATATTCGGCGAATGCGCCATCCCAGTTGATGATGCCCAGCACGCGGCGATTCAGACAATGGGTGATGAGCCCGCGGCGGCAATGATCGCACTCGCCGCAATGGGTGTTGATCTCCCCCACCACGCGTTTGCCCACCCATACCTCGTTGCCGGGCGCTTCGACGACATCGGCCACGTATTCATGCCCAAGCACGCCGCTGAAGCCGCCCTTGTAGCCTGCAGCCAGAGCCAGATCGGTGCCGCAAACGCCCGCGTAGCGCATCCGCAGCAGGGCTTCGCCCGGGCCGGGGGTCGGACGGGGATAATCATCGCTCAGGACGAGACTTCTCTCATGCAAAGTAAGTGCTAACATGGCTATCACAAAGTAATAATGGTGTGTCTCAAATGAGTTGAGAACAAGTGGGCGGGCGCAGGTCCTCCTTCGGAACAGCGCCATCAACCTTCTATATTCCCTCTTCCGCTCTACCAGGAGCGGGGAGAAGCAAAGGAGGGGGCTATCTACAAGAGACTGAATTCATTTGCCAGCACCTGACGCCAGCCCAAAGCGTCGACTCAAGTCGCGCTATCGGGCCCTGCGGGCTAAAGGGCGACGCAGATCGCCTTGTTTTTTAACCGAAATAGGACGCCCCCATAAGATACTAGGCATCTTCCGAGAGCAGGTTCGGAAAACGATGCCCCTTTGGGTATCATATAGCATGACGTCTGCCATCCACGCCGGGGGTTGAAGTCCCCCTGGCCAGAAACAGCGCCTCTGCGGGGCTAGCCAGATTTATCCGGCGCTGTTCTGTAGCCCGGCGGTCAGTCTTGAAGATCGGGACCTTTTTCTCAATCTGGGTGCGCCGAGCGCCGGCCTATATGCTGATGAAGACGAGCATCCATGATAGCATGGCGGGGGCCTGGTGAGAAAGGAGAGAGGACGGTGCAAGAGGTCAGATCATCATCTACCGCCGATTACGATGCAAGCGCCACGGACGTGTCGCGCCCGCCGATATGGAAAAAATCTCGCGCCAAGGCGCTCAAAATAAGGCCCTTGGGGACAGGTGCAGGCGGATTTAGGCTGCAAAATTGCCATCAGCACCGATGCTCATCGCCCCCAACACATGGATTTCATCGAATAATATGGCGTGGCTGTGGCGCGCTGGGCTTGGCTGACGCCGGATGACGTGATCAACGCCCAGCCATTGGAACGAATACTACAAATGATCAAAAAAGAAGGTTGAAAATTTCCTTCTCTCGCCAATCTGTGCTATACTGCCTTCTTGTAATGGCGGGGGTTCTTGATAACCCTTGGGAGCCGCCAACAAATCTCTCGCTACACACTTTTTTGAGCCAACCTGTGAACATCTTTATGAGGAACAAGTGAAATGAGTCAAACTTTTACCGATTTAGGCTTAACACCTGAGCTTATCGTGGGGCTTGAGGCAATGGGCCTCGAAAAACCAACTGCGCTCCAGGTGGAAGTCATCCCGCACCTCCTCGCCGGGCGGGACGTCGTGGCCGAGGCCCCATCGGGCAGCGGTCGCACCACATCTTACGCTCTCCCCATCCTTCAGACGTTGGATGCAGAGACCAGCGGCGCACAAGTCATCGTCTTGGTGGGTGGCAGCGACAACGCCATCCGCGCCGGGTCCCTCTTCCAGCTTCTGAATCCCCACAAGCATCTGCGCGTGGTCTCATTGTATGCCGGCCGCTCTCTGGCTCGCGAGGCCGAGCACCTGGATGAGACTGCCGCAATCATCATCGGCACGCCGCCTCGGATCCGCGAACATGTCAACCGAGAAGCCCTCAGCCTGGACAATGTGCAGTTCGTCATCATCGAAGATATCGACTATCTACTGTCCAGACGTCAGCAATCGGTCATCGAAGAGCTTTTCGACAACATGCCCGCGGGGCGTCAAACCACCCTCTTTGCGGCAAGGATCGAGGAGCTATTGCACGATTTTGCGGATGAACACCTCTTCGAGCCAGTGTTCCTGCAACGGGAGCCCACCGCCATCACCGTCCCCCTTATCAACCATCGTTACCAGACCATCCCCTCCGGGGATAAAGACGATGCGCTGATCCGATTGCTGGATGGCGAAAACATCTCTCGGGCTCTCATCTTCGCACGCCTTCGCCCCCAGACCAAAGCCATCGCTTTTGCTCTCCAGACCCGCGGCTACAACAGCGCTCCCCTGCACGCGGGCCTGGACGCGGCCGAAAGAGACAACGCTTTGATGAAGTGGAGGGAAGGCATGGTCGACTTCTTGGTGATGACGGATGCCGCCGCCGAGGAGCTGGTGCTGGAATCGCCCTATGTTATCAGTTACGACATCGCCACAGATATCCAGAGTTATGTCGTGCGCTCTCGGCTGGTGGAAGAAAACGGCGTACACTTCTCATTGGTGCTGGGTCGCGAACGGGCTCTGCTGAACGAAATCGAAACCAGTCTGGGTCAACGCATTCGCGCGGTGCTTTCGCCCACCCGAGCGACGGTCGTTACGCAGAGAGCCGAGGCTTATAAGCAACGCATCAAAAGCATCGTGCAACGCGAACATCTCGAGCCCTACATGCTGCTGCTACATGATCTGGCGAAGGAGGGCTTCGATTGGTCCGAGATCGCCGCGGCGGCGGTCATTCTCAGCCAGAAGCCCCAGGAAACCGAGCGCGTCTTCTCGCGAGAGCGTCGGCCGGACCAACGCCGACAGACGTCTTCCTATCGCCCTAGCCCACCCCGGTCACAGCAACAGCGCGAGCGCTATTACGAAGATCGCGAAGTAGAGGAAGGCTATGTGCGGCTGGTGATGGATGCGGGATATGACATCGGCGTGCGGCCCAAGGACATCGTCGGGGCCATCGCCAACGAGGCCAACGTACCCGGACGGGCCGTGGGCAACATAGATATTCGCGATCGTTACACCTACATCGAAGTGCAGCAAGAGTACGTGGATCGCATCCTCTCCCGGGTGCCCACCACTCGTCTGCGCGGCCGGAACGTCACTTTCCGCAAGGTCTAGGAGGCGTCATCATGCGTCTTTCTCTGCGCAAACCCCCGGAAGACACCTGGGAAATCAGCCGGGATCAATACATCTGGCTGGAAAACATCGGTGACGAGCATCTGATGCTGCGTCTTGCTTCGGGCGATTTCCGCTTCGACAAGGGCCGCAAGTATCGTTTCCGCCGCGATATCCTGGATGATCCGAAGGTTCACGCCCTGCTGGACGCCCGGAAGCTCGCCATCCGGGAAAACTAACCCTCTTGCAATCGATCTGACAACCGCCCGCGGCCCTGCGCTTAGCGGGCGGTTTGTTTCTATTTTCAAAGCAGCCGCCATGAGCGATTGCTCACCACATAACAAACGAAAATGGAACGCAGAAACATCTGATGCACACAGATTTTCGCAGATTATTTCGATTCTATCTGTTTTTATCTGCGCAGATCAGCTTTTTCTGCGTCATCTGCGTTCTATCTACGGAACATCGCCATGAAACTCGTACTCATCGACGGCCACTCGCTGGCCTACCGCGCGTTCTTCGCCCTGCCGCCCGATATGGCCACCAGCAAGGGCGAATTGACCAACGCGGTGTATGGCTTCGTCTCCATGCTCCTCAACGTCATGCGGGATCATCGCCCCACGCACATGGCCGTGGCCTTCGACGTGGGGCGCAGCTTCCGCCACGACAAATTCGAGGACTACAAGGCCACGCGGGAGCGCATTCCTGACGAACTCGCCATCCAGATCGACCGCATTCAGGAGATCATCGCCGCGTTTCGCATTCCCATCTTCACCAAAGAGGGCTACGAAGCGGACGATGTGCTGGCCACGCTGGCCCATCAGGCCGAGGCCAAAGACGCGCTATCCCTCATCACCACGGGCGATCGGGACTTGCTGCAGGTGGTGGATGAGAAGATTTGGGTGCTGACCTCGGGCCGCAAGTTCTCGGATGTCATCATCTACACGCCCGAAAAGGTGCTGGAGCGCTACAAACTTTCGCCCCGGCAGATCGTGGATTACAAGGCCCTGGTGGGCGACAAATCGGACAACATCCCCGGCGTGCGCGGCATCGGCGACAAGACCGCGGTCAAGCTGTTGCAGCAATGGGGCGATCTCGACAACATCTACGCTCACATCGATGAGGTTACGCCCACCCGGGTGCGCAACGCCCTGCTCAAGGGCAAAGAGGACGCGTATCTCTCTCGAGCGCTGGCCACCATCGTGGATGTGCCGGGCGTGGAGCTAGACCTGGCCGCGTGCGAATTCGGCGACTACGACCGTCATCGCATTCTGGAGCTATTCACCGAGCTGGAATTCCGCACCCTCATCCCTCGCCTGCCCGAGCCGCCCGGTCAGGGCGTGCAGCAATTGGGCCTGTTCGGCGAGGGGACGGTGGTCCAGGATACAGGCGCGCCGCGCGGCTATCGGGCCATCACCACGCCCGATGACCTGGACGACATCCTGCCCAACCTGACCGCGGCCAACCCGCTGGCCTTCGACGTGGAGACCACGGGCGTGGACGAACATCGGGCGGGCCTGGTGGGGCTGGCGCTGGGTTGGGATGAAGGCCCGGACGCGAACGTGTACGCGCCCATCACCCACCGGGATGGCGAGCAACTCTCCCTGGCGTTGCTCCAGGAGAAGATCGGGCCGGTTCTGGCCAATGAAAACGCGGACAAGCTGGCCCACAACGCCAAATACGATCTCATCGTCTGCCGCCGGCATGGGCTGCCGGTGCGGGGCCGCTTCATCGACACCATGATCGGCGAATTTCTGCTGGATCCGGGCAGTCGCAGCCTGGGCCTGAAGGCGCTGGCCATCAAATATCTGGGCGTGGAGATGACTCCCATCGCCGATCTCATCGGCAAGGGCCGCAATCAAACCACCATGGACACGGTCTCCATCGGGCGCGTCACCGACTATGCGGCCGCGGACGTGGACATGACCCGCCGCATCTGGGCCAAAATCCGGCCGCAACTGGAGGAAACCGGGCTGATCCGGCTCTTTTGGGACCTGGAAATGCCCTTGATTCCAGTACTGGCCGATATGGAGATGCACGGCGTGCTGGTGGACGCCACTTATCTCAACGAGATGGCGAAGGAGCTTCGCTCCCGGCTGGAGCAACTGGCGGGCGAGATTTATGAGTACGTGGGCTATGAATTCAATCTCAACTCCACCCAGCAGCTTTCGGACGCGCTGTTCGGAACTCTGGGGCTGCCCTCCCGCGGCCTGAAGAAAACCAAGAGCGGCCACTACTCCACCGCGGCCTCAGTGCTGGAAGGGCTGCGAGGCGCGCATCCCGTCATCGATCTGCTGCTGGAATATCGGCAGCTCACCAAACTGCTGAACACCTACATCGAGGCCTTGCCCCGGCTCATCAACCCCGAGACTGGACGCATTCACACCTCCTTCGATCAGACGGGCGCCGAAACCGGGCGCATCTCCTCTAACAGGCCCAATCTTCAGAACATACCGGTTCGTTCAGAACTGGGCAGACGCATCCGCAAGGCATTTGTGGCTCCGCCCGAGCACTATCTTCTGGCCGTGGATTACTCCCAGGTGGAGCTGCGCATCCTGGCCCACATCTCTGGGGATGAGCGGATGCTGGCAGCTTTCGCCCAGGGGCTGGACATCCACGCGGCCACGGCCAGCCTGGTGTATGGCGTCCCCATCGAAGAGGTGACTTCCCAGCAGCGTTCTGTGGCCAAGATGATGAATTTCGCCACCTCGTACGGCGTGAGTCCGTATGGGCTTTCCACCCGGGCGGGCATCAGCATGGAGGAGGCCCGTCATTTCATGGACACCTATTTCGCCACTTATCCGGGCGTCAAGCGCTATCTCGAAGAGACTATCGCCCGAGCCAGGGAGCAGGGATATGTGGAGACGCTGCTGGGCCGACGCCGCTACTTCCCCGTGCTCAAATCCACCGTCCGAGTGTCGCAGCAGGCCCGGGCCGCGGCCGAACGGGCCGCCATTAATTTCCCCATCCAGGGCTCCGCGGCCGATATCCTCAAGATCGCGCTGCGCGAGGTGCATCGCAAGCTGCGCGAGCAGGGTTTCGCCGCCCGCATGATCTTGCAGGTGCACGACGAGCTGGTGCTGGAGACCCCCATCGCCGAGATGGCGCACGTGGTCCCGCTGGTGGTGGAGACGATGGAAGCCGCCTATGAGCTGAAAGCGCCGCTCAAGGCCGAGCCCGAATACGGCCCCAACTGGTATGACATGCAGCCCTGGCGGGACTGATAGGCCTCATCTGGCGTGCATTTGCGTTGTGCGGGCCAAAAGACCTCTGAGGTCTGCGAGACCTCAGAGGTCTGAAACGGCGGGCCTGCCAAACGCCCGCCAGGACGAGAAACCTCGCCGCATTCGGCAACGCAAGCGCTTCACGCTTCAGCTTTGATGGTCTTTTGCGTTGTGCGGGCCAAAAGACCTCGGAGGTCTGCCGAGACCTCCGAGGTCTGAAACCGCGGGCCGCGGCTCAAGCGGGTTGGCGAGATGCGCGCAGCCCGTAGGCGATAGCCTGGGTGGCGTACAGGAAACCGATGAACATCAGGACAGCCCCCAGCAACTCGCTGAGATAGAGGATGTAGGGCACGCCGAAACGCTGAAGGCCGCCGCCGAACGCGGGCATGAGCGCGCCCACGGCGATGAAGATGTTGCCCGCCACCCGGTGAATCAGCACCCGCTTGCGCCAGAATATCCAGGCGGAGTAGATAGCGCCGCCAACCAGGGTGATGACGCCATAGAGATTGAAGAAGGGGGTGAGAATGCGCACGCCCGGAGTCACGATGGCGTGCCCGCTCAGTTCGCCGCTGATCATGTGCGCAGGATCGAGCTCCGCGGTGAAAACCTTGTACGCGGCGTAAATGGATGCAGCCAGCAGGATATAGAACAGCCAATAGGCCCAGCGCTTTCGCACCAGCAAAAACATGGTGCCCTGTCCCAGCCAGGCCGCCACTAGGATAGCGCCAAACAGATACCAGAGACGAAAAACCAGGGGATGCCAACCGAAAAAGCCGTAAAGAGCCTCCATGGCTCCGCCGATGGCGTAAAACAACATGCCTATGCCCCAGAAAAGAGAATAGGTGCGGCGACCGAACCACCAGCGGCGAAGGACGAAAAAGGCGAAGATGAAACTGATGGTGGATGAAAGTGCGGGCAGGAACGCATTTGCAAATTCGTGCGACATGAAACCTCCATAAAACACAGTAAAAATGATGAAATCTAACAAAAAGTAGCATAAACCATTCTCGCAACTTTGGCAATTTTGTCTCTCGCAGAGGGTAACTGCTCAGGTAGCCTGATTCGGCCTGGAAAACGTCTTGCCACGAAGGCTCGAAGGAACGAAGACAGGAAGAAAATCCTTATTTCTCACCCTTCGTGCCTTCGAGTCGTCGTGTCGTCGTGGTTTTTGGCCTCGCTACGTTAGTAGTTACCGCAGAGGAATTTTTCTTCCCGGTGTGATATAATCCCCCCATGCTCGAACTCAGCAAAGTTATGGACCAGGTCAGCGCCATGAGCCGGGAAATCGCCCGGCGGCAGGCCCGTTACCGCGATCTGGTGAACAAGGCCCGACAGGCCCTCGACGACTTCGACGCGGTGGACGACGCCCTGCTCGATAAAATCGCCCAAGCGCAGGCCGTGGACCCGACCTGGCGCGGGGCTCGTCCCTGCGGGGAATCCCTCAACGCCCGCTTCACGCCCCCGCCCGAGGCGGAGGACGCCAGCCTCATCGGCGTGGACGGCTCGCAAATCTACCCCAACCGGCACGGCCCGGCCCTCTACTATCTCATCAACACCGGCGTCATCCTGCTGCGGCAGGGCTCGGGCGAAGCGCCCCTGGTGAACACCCGGCCCCAGGTGTTCTTCACCGAAGATGATCTTTATGACGACAACCTGAATCTGCTCAACGCCCAGGTCGTCAACGGCCTGCGGGAATCAGAAGAGATGCGGGAGCTGGCGCATTGGGCCGGGGAGGAGCGGCGTCATTGGGGCGGCGATCTGGCACGTCTCATCCTGGCCATGACCGACGGCCCCCTGCTCATCTGGATCAGCGAGGAGGAGAAGAGCGCGGCCGGAGAGAAGGCCGCCCGAGAACGGGTGCGGGCCTATCTCCAGCAACTCCAGAACATCCAGGACAGCCGCGCCATCCCCATCGGTTACGTGGCCCGGCCTCGATCGGCCAACGTGCTGCGACTGCTACACGTGGCGCAAATGGCGTCCGGCGAGATCACCAAGGAGAGCGTGCGGGCCTCGCGCTATCGGGCGCTGACCGACGCCACCCTTTTCAACGATCTACGCCCCAACCAACGCACTGCGCCCTTCAGCAGCACCGCCCAGGTGAACAAGACCTTCGCCCAGGAAGGACAGGAGATATGCTTCTTCTATCTCAATGTCGCTCGGGATGAAACCGCGCCCCGCATCGCCCGGGTGGATATCCCCAGGTGGGCGGCGGAGCAGCCGGGGATGCTGGACCGGGTGCATCAGGCCATCTATCGGGATTGCGAGGGCGCGGATTATCCCTACGTGCTCATCCGGGCCCACGAACTGGCGCTTGTCACCTACGCGGAACGTCAGGAGCTGGAGAACATGCTGGCGGTCGAATATCTGCGGCTGACGGGCGAACGGCTGTCTGCATCCATCAAGGAGGAGCTCAAAGGAAACTTCTGATCTCCTTTCCGCGTCCAGCCTCTCAACGCCCGCGGCTCGCCCGACCCGCCGCGATGGCGCATGCAATCACCCACCCCCACCTTCACAGAACGACATGAACCGAAAATATCTTTCCGTCCTTCTCACCGCCGGTTTTGCACTGGCCCTCACCCTGGGATTCCTCAGCGGCTGCGGCGTCCCGCCTGAATTGCCCACGCCTACCCTGGTCTCCCAGCGTCCCGCCACCAACACCCCCACGCCCGAACCCACGGCCACGCCCACCAGCACGCCAACGGTTACGCCCACGCCGCGGCCCACCAACACACCCACGCCAGCGCCAACGACCGCCGCGATCAGCGCAGCCC
>JALXAF010000329.1 GCA_026992375.1 Anaerolineae bacterium | reverse complement strand
TGCCGGTGTAGACATAGCCTTCCAGGGCGCCGCCTGGATCGAAGTTGCTGTCGTCGATCTCGACCCAATAGGCGTTGCCATTGGCGGTGATGTTGACGAAGTCATACCAGCCGTGCTCTGTGCCAGAAGTGCTGCTATCGTCGCCCGTTGTGAGCGTGGCTACCAGCGCGTCGTCCGCGCCCGGCTCGAATACGCCGTCCATGTCATCCTGATAAAGATGCACCACGACGCCGTCGATGCCGGAGGCGCCCCATTCGGCGCTTTCATCCTTGACGCCATTGACGTTGCTGTCATGCCAGACGAAGTCGCCCAGGGTGGAGGCGCCATCGGGGGCGTTGGGCGCGGGGGGCTCGGCGTGGCTGACGGTCATCTTAGTGAACAGAACCAGCGCCAGTACGCCCATTACAAGCGTTAGCGTTCGAAGTAAAGGTCGGTGGAAGTAGGTGTCCTTCATGGGTTAAAAACTCCTGTTGAGAATTGGGGAATTAGGATGGAAGATTAATTTATTTCCGGCATTTCGATCATCACCTGGCCGTAGCGCTCAACGCTGCCGTCCAGATGGATGATTTCGAGGATATACGTGACGCGTTCACCGGGAACGCCTCGATCGTGGAAGCTGTACAGGCCGCTCGCATTGGCCCCGGCGTGGCGGGCGAAGATGATGGAGTCATTGACCTGTACGAAGGGGCCGCCTTCCACGCTGCGCAGGACGTTGAACCCAAGGATGTCCCGTTCGCTGGCGGTCTGCCAGCGCAGACGCACGGCATGGCCTGCAGCCAGCGCCGAAAACCTACGCATGTCCTCGCCAACCGGGTTCAGGATGTTGGCGGGCGCATCGTCCGATTTTTCTGGCAGGGGCGTGGTGGAGGTCGGGCCGTTGGCGCCGTCGGGGTCGGCCATCACGTTGTGCGCAGTGGCAGTGTTGATGGTTTGGTGATTAGGCAAATTGTTGGTGGAGGCTTTGGCGGTGAAGTTGACGATGACATCGAAGCTGTCGCCGGGTCCCAGGTCCTCGCCAAAACTCACGGTCAGGTCGCTCCAGTCGATGACGCCGTCGTCCTCGTTGTCGTCGGAGGCTGGGTTGGCGTCCACGTAGGTCAGGTAATCGGCGTCATATTCATCCCGCAGCGGGATCTGGGTGAGCCAGGTGTCGCCCGTGTTCTGGATGGTGATGGTGAAGCTGATGGGATCGCCGGGCGCTACATCTGTTTCCGCCGTGGTGTTTTCTTTGGTGATGACGTAGCTGGAAGGAATATACATGCCCGCGTCGAGGGTGTCGTCATCCTCCCCGGCGGAAAGCGTCGTTGCAGCTTCGCCTGTCGTCTCGTTGGCGTCACTGTCGGTGGCGTCATCTCCCTGATCGGCGGGGCTGAAGGTCCAGTCGCTGCCGGGCAGGGTAAAGACGACCGTGTAATCGCCCGGCTGCAGTCCGCCGAAATGATAATAGCCGTTTGAATCTGTCGTAGTTGTGGCCACGGTGTCGCCGTTGGCGTTTTTCAGGGTGACGTCCACGCCTTCAAGGCCCGGCTCGCCCGCATCCTGCACGCCGTCGTCGTCTTGATCCCACCACACGAAGTCGCCCAGGCCGGCGGTTCGCTGGAAGCCGAAGTCGAAGCTATGATCATTTTGTCCGCTGGCTCCCGTAGTGAACGCCACACCGACCTGATTTGGATTGCCCACTGCGGGATCGCCATCGCTATCGTTCAGGTCTGCATTTTGGCCCTGGCCGGCATTCGGTGCGGTGGGAGCGCTGCCGGAGCCACAAGCCGAGGCGATGGCGCTTTGTGTCTTGTCGACCAGGAGTCTGCAAGAGGCGTTTCGGGGGATAATGTGCAAGCTGTTATCCCATCCAGCCACGGGGAAGCTGCTGAGGCTGGCGTCGCCATCTTTGAATAGATAAAGGCCATTGGCATCAGTGATGACGCTGGCGCTCACATCATAGTCACCATTACCGTCCGTATCGCATTCCAGGACGATGGTGGCTCCATTGATGGCGCTTTCTCCCGGGTCTTGCACGCCGTTTCCGGCGAATGAACCGCTGCCGGTGTCGCACCATAGCCGATTGCCGATCTCCAACGGCGCCGGATTGACCAGTAATTCGATATCTCCTACGCCATCGGCTTTGCCAAAGGAGTTGTCGCGATAATTGCCTTGGTTATAAGTAGGGTCCATTTGTATCCATCCATCGACGCTGCCGTCGACGAGATCAAACCAATGGATGCCGCTATTATTCCAGTAATCGTCATCGAAACCAGGATAGCCCGGGAATGGATTATTGGTTGTGCTCAGAAGATGACCAGCGCCCGGTAGGATGGCTAGCGCACCAAACGCCCCCTCCGCGCGCCCATCTCCAACCCAATCGGAGAAATACTCGCCGCCATTATCATTAACGCCTTGCTCGACGTCATAGTTGGTGGGGCAGGCGGGATTATTCTTGTCCTCCATCACCCAGACGCCATTCACTTTGCACGCCCTCAAGACATCGCCAAAAGCCTTTCCTGACTTATGATCCGTGTTGCCGGAGATGGGAGGATAATTCGACTGTCCCATCTGATAGCCAAAGCGATCGCCAATGCCAATGAACATGGTGTTTGTACCGAAGAATTCGATGTCCGCCAGAAACGGCTGTTCATACACTTGCTGCCGGTAATCGCCTTGGGATGATGTCGCCACGTTATCCACATAACCTTGCGCGTCGATCCAGGCTTGAAAGTATTTTGGATAAGTGTCATCATCGTTGTTGTCGCGTTCGTAATCCAGCCGGAAGTCGATAACTGAAGTGAATCCAGCCGAAACGTTCTTGGGATCGAATGACAGGATGTAGGCGCGCAGGTTTGCGTTATCGCCTGACGATTGCGCATCGCACACCGCCCCAAGATAGCCTTTTCCTTCGAAAAATTTCAGCGCCCAGGGACGTAATTCCCCGCCGGTGCAGGAAGGTGCGCCAGGAAGGGCGGTGATGAGATACTGATCCACCGTTCCGGGCAGCGCTGCGCCGCTGACATCGATACTGATTAGCGCTCGCTGGTTCAGGTTGACCGCCCATAGCGTTTGGTCGCCGTCTTCCAGATCGATGTCGCCAAAACCCACCTTGCCTACTTTGTCGAAGGCGTCCATGTCTCGACTGAGAGCGCTCGGGTCTGTGCTAAGCGGATAATCCGATGAATTTCCAGTTCCCAGAGGATCGCAACTCGTGTCGCGACAAACAGAGCCCAAATCGATCACGCCGCCATGCACAGTGTTGGTTCCGTTCAAGTTGAAATGCGAACTGACTGTTGCTGGCGTGGTGCTGTAATCGAGAACGAAAATGGCGTCCGTTCCCGCCTTCAGATCGGCATAGCGACGCAAGAGTGCGGAGGCGAACAATCGTTTGTTTTCTCGCTGGTATGCCAGTCCATAGATGGCTCCTACGTCTTCCCAATTCGCATCGCCGTATGCGGTGTAATCTTTGTTTTGTCCGTCGGCGTTATTATAAAAGCCCTGCTGGTTGTAATCGAAGGAGAATAACGCGGCGTCCGATCTGGGGCCTACTGTACCATTGTACATTTTGGGAATAGCGATGAGGGGTTTGACGTCGTCGCTGTAATCGCCCGGATAATGCACGCCGAAATCGACGCTGCAATCACTGGCAGCGATGAATTGGACGGACGTAGGAGAGTCTGCGCCATTCAGGCTTTCGGCCAGGCCCGCGGGGACTGTGAACTCCACTCTCACGGGAAAAGCGGCGGGCGTCGCACTCCAGGCCCCCGACGCATCAGTTGTAGCGGTCTGCGTATTGCCGGCTGCATCGATGATGGTGACGAGCACGCCCTCCACGCCCGGCTCATTGCTTTCTCTAACGCCGTAGGTGTTGAGCGAACCGCCGTTGACGGGAAGTTCGCGATAGACGACGCCGCCCACATCCCCAGCGCCGCAGGTGGAGTTGGGCTCGGCGTAACTGGGGCTCGTGAAGTGCAGAGCCGATGTAACGGTTAGAATCAGAATAAGAAGGAAGAGCTTTTTCATTGGTGCTGCGTCTCCAACGCCCTTGTGATTACAAGTTCGGATTGAGTGCGACTGCAAGCTGTTTGTATCGTTCGACGCTGCCGTCTAAGTGGATGATTTCGAGAGTATACGTGATGCGTCCATCGGGAACGCCTCGATCTTGGAAGCTGTACTGGCCGCCGGCGTCGGCTCCGGCGTGGCGGGCGAAGATGATGGAGTCATTGACCTGCACGAAGGGGCCGCCGTCCACGTTGCGCAGGACGTTGAATCCGAGAATGTTCCGTTCGCTGGCGGTCTGCCAACGCAGACGCACGGCATGGCCTGTGACCAGAGCCGAAAACCGGAGCACGTCCTCGCCCACCGGGTCCAGGATGTTGGCGGGCGCATCGTCGGATTTGTTCGGCAGAGAGGTATTGCCAATGGGCCCATTGGAACCATCGGGATCAGCCTGCACGTCGTGAGCGGTGGCGGTGTTGATGGTTTCATGATTGGGTAAGCCATCGGTAGGGGCCTTGGCCGTGAAGTTGACGACCACGTCGAAACTCTCTCCCGGCCCCAGGTCCCGGCCAGAACTTGTTGTGAGATCACTCCAGTCGATGACGCCGTCGTCATTGTTGTCATCAGAAGCCGGGTTGGCGTCGGCATAGGTCAGATAGTTGACGTCATATTCATCTGTGAGAGGAAGGGAGGTGAGCCAGGTTTTGCCCGTATTCTGAATGGTGATGGTGAAGCTGATGGGATCGCCGGGCGCGAGTTCGGTTTCGACGGTGGTGTTTTCCTTGGTGATGACGTAGCTGGAAGG
>JALXAF010000328.1 GCA_026992375.1 Anaerolineae bacterium | reverse complement strand
ACCCCGACCCTCCCCCGATATTCGCTGCGCTCGTGTTCGGGGGAGGGAGACGCCCATCTGCTACATAAATTGGCAAAGCGATGGGCTCCTCCCCCCGCTTCGGCTGCGCCTAGCAGGGGGAGGCCGGGAGGGGGGCTTGTTGCCAGGCCAAATTTGAATTGCTACATCACGCATCACGCCGGTTGACGCCTTGCCCAACGGGGGAATCTGAAGTCATTTTGCAATCAGCGCAACGCCATTTTCGGAACTACGACATGACCGAACTCATCTTCCTGGGAACCGGCGCCATCACGCCCGAGCGGCCCGGCGACCACACCGCCATGCTCATCCAGCACGGCCCCGCCCGCATTTTGCTGGACGCCGGGCCCGCGGTGATGATGCAACTGGATCGAGCGGGCGTCTCGCCCGAGCAGATCACCCACATCTATTTCAGTCATCATCACGGCGATCACATCCTGGGCAGCCCCATGTTCATGTTCTATCCCCGCCTGCGCTATCTGATGGGTGCCCGTCCCACCATCGACGCCTGGCTGGAGCTGGTGGAAGTGGCGTATCCCCGCTATCTGCTGAAGGTGGCGGATGATTTCGCTTTTCAATTGCTGGAAGAAGGCGAGACCGAGCCCGTGGCCGCGGTGGATGACGTCAGCATCACCCAGGTGCAGACGCTACACGTGCCCGAGCTGCCCGCGTTCGCAGCCCGATTCGATTTCGCCCCAACCGACGCCGCGCCCGGGTTCAGCATCGTCTATTCGGGCGACACCCGGCCTACGCAGGCGGTGGTCGATCTGGCCCAGGGTGCGGATCTGCTCATCCACGAGGCTACCGCAGCCGAAAGCCTGGGCATGAGCAACTGGGGCGTGCATTCCACCGCACGCGAGGCCGGTCGGATTGCGGCGGCCGCGGGTGCGAAGGCGCTGGCCCTGGTGCACCGGATGTCCGGGCCGGCCGAAGTGTGGATGCAGGAGGCGGGCGCTGAATTCTCCGGCCAGATTTTTGTCCCCCAGGCCGGAGATCGCTTCAAGTTACCCGACGATCTGTCCAGAAAACCAACAACCTGGTACAAGAAGGCGTAAGTCGTCGAATAGTTGGCTGCTTGTGCTTGCGTCTAGCCGGATATGCGATCCGTCGGGTTAAACGGAAAAAGTGCGCCAGATCACACATCCGGCGCGGCGCATAATCATAGCAAACCATACAATTATCCCGGCCTTCATGTATCAGTGCATCAGATGCTTCAAGTCCTCCGCCATCTCTTCGGCGGTGACGCCATAGGGCCAGATAAGCCTCACCGTGCCATCGGGGCCTAGCACAGTGACGCTGGCAGTGTGATCCATGAGATAACCGCTGGCTCCCTCCACTTCCTTCTTCTTGTAGTAGATGCCAAAGGGAGCGGCCGCATCGGCCACTTCCTCGGGCGTGCCGGTGAGACCGATGAAATCGGGATGGAAGTAGGTGACGTATTCCTTCAGACGTTCGGGCGTGTCGCGTTCCGGGTCCACCGAGATCATAAAGACCTGCACCTTCTTCGCATCCTTGCCCAATAGGGGCATCATGTGCCCCAACTGCATCATGGTGGTGGGACAAACGTCGGGGCAGAACGTGTAGCCGTAATAGAGAATCACCCACTTTCCCTCATAATCAGAAAGGTGCATACGGTTGCCATCGTGATCGATGAGGGTGAAATCGCCGGGCGGCTCCGTGGATTCCATGGTGTTGCCATGATACTGGTAGGGACGCAGCAGGGTTCCTGCAAAATAAGCGCCGACGAACAGAATGACGGCAACGACGAGGATGCCTGCAATCCATTTCATTTTTTTCGACATGACTGTGTGCTCCTGAATTGGAATCGGAATGAGTCAGACGATGAAGGGTAATTGCTAATGCACCCAGCTAACAAACCACAAAGGGCGCCAAGACACGAAGAAAAAAATGAATATAAATTTCCCTTTGTGTCTTAGTGTGCTTTGAGGTTTTCGGGTGACAACCTTAGCAGTTACGACGAATCAATCTGCATAGCAAAGGAAAAGATGGGCCGCAGAATAGCCCAGCTTGTTGGCTCCCTTGCTGAATGCAGCTTCGCTGGCAATGACGTTGAAATGGTTGAGAATGCGATCGGCGTCGGCCACATAGATGCGGCCATTGTAGATGCCACGCACAATGCCCCAACCGTCGACCATGATGATGGTGGGAATGAATTCGAAGTCGCCCGGGCCTCGTTCTTTGTAATAGACCTGAAATCCGGTGCCGACCACCCGCCGAATCTGCTGCGGATCATCGCTGGTGAGAAAATGCCAGGTGCTGGTGTCCGCGCCGATATCCTCGGCGTAGGCCTTGAGGACTTTGGGCGTGTCGTGCTCGGGATCGAAGGTGATGGTAACGAACTCAACAGGCGTGCCGTAAGTCTCCACCTCGCTCATGCGATCCTGCACTTCCTTCATGATCGTATCGAACTGCCTGCATTTGGGCGGCTGGCAGCGGGTGTAGGTGAAATTGTAAAGCGTGATCTTGCCCCGAAACTGCTCGTTGTTCATGGTCTCGCCATCTTGATTGGTGAGAATGAAGCCAGGAGCCAGACGCACGCGCGGCAACACCTTGATAGGCTTGTAAATGACAAACGCGGCTGTCAGCGCCAGCAGCAGACCGAACGCGGCGTAAACAATATACAGCAGTCTGAGCCCCCCGAAATTTGGCAGGAGCTGTCGTTCCTCGATTTCGTCGACGTCGGGCGTTTCTGTCGTTTCGTCCGTCTGAGGTGCGTTTTCTGCGTCACTCATAAGCCTACTCTTGACCGGATGATTTCTCTCCGGTAACGAAAAGTAATGGGATATTATGATATACTGATTGACAAAATTGAACAAATATCATCACTGTCATCGGGCGCCGATGAAAAATTCACGGATGAAGTCCCTCTCCAACGCCAGCGTTTCTTCCTCCGAATCACCCTTGGGCGAGGTGACTTTGAAAAGCGTCACGCCCTTGCTCTGATCTCTCAAAAAATCAGGATAGAGGAAAAAATAAAGAATGATGTGCGTCCAGGCGTCTTTCTCCGCCCCCACTTTCATGGCGTAAATCGAGCCTTTTCGCAGGGGGATTTCCTCGGATGCGACTTGGGTGCGCCAGCCCGCCGCGTTGTAGCAGATCTGCGGCGAGTGGAAGGATTTGGCCTGGCGACTGCCGATAAGGCTCAGCCAGATGATCCTGCCGTCGGCCCGGCGATAGCGTCGATACACATATTCCTCGGGCTCCAGCAAGATCTGCACTTCCACGTTGGTTTGGGGAACATCCTCGCCTCTCCATTCGCCGATTTGCAGGGGGATGTCATGGAGTTGGGGGCCCAGGCTGAAGTCGTAGCGGGCCCGCACCACTCGTTCTCGCTGCGTCTTGCGCCAGCGATCGATATCCGTAATGAAGGTGTAGCTTGCATCGCGTCCCAGCGTTTTGCTCAGAAAAACGTCGCGGCCATAGAGCCCGATCAAGATCAGGATGCCCGTGGCCAGAATGGCGATGATAATCAAAGATCGCTTCGTATCTTGCTGCATCCCAGGAGTTTAGCGAAAAGAATGAGAAAGGCGAAGGAGACTCCGAAAAACACGAAGCCGGAATAGTCGTGATAAAAAGTAAAGCCAGCCTCGGCGCCCCAGCGATTGGCCACCCACAGCAGCGAGCTCACCCGCATGATGTTGCCCAGCACAGCAATGGGAAGGACCGCCAGGAAAATCAACAACTTGCGAATCCAGCTTCCCTCCACGATGTGGGCGTAGACCGCGGCCAGCGCAAACAGGGTGATGATGGAACGCACGCCCGAGCATTGCGCTCCCACCACGAGATTGGCATTGGGCAGGGTGACGGCTGCGCCCCGCACGGTGACATTCAGGCCCGCGCTCTGCATGATGCGAGTGGCGATCTGCCCTGTGAGCAGGCTCAGGGGCAAACTGCTGACCTCCACGAAGGGGAATGGAATCATGAAGATGAGGAAAGCCAGGGGAAAGGCCATCTTCTTCACTCCCGACCATCCCCAATAAGTCCAGACAACGCCCGCAAGCAGCAAAATCATGCCCAGGGCCGCTATGTGAAAGGCCCGCTGATAAAGCGCCGCCAGATACAGCAGCGTTCCCAGCCCCACCGTCAGCAAGCCGCGGTCATCGGGCCTGCGCGCCAGCCCAGGGATGATGCGCCAGACGAAAAAGGCGGAGACCAGCGGAGCCAGCGCACCATGACTGTAATAATCATTGCTCCACCACTCGCCCGCCAGCCAGCGCCCCAGGGGCGCGAGCAAGATGGCCATCAGCACGGCCATCAGCCCGATGAGCAGCCAATTCAGACGAGATGATCGGATTTGTTCCATAAAAACGATAGTTGCGATTAAGTGCACATCCAGAAATAACTTGTAACGACTAAGATGTATGATGGGATAAAAAGAGCGGGTTTCACCCGGGGGTGTGCACCCACCAGCAGGCTTTCGAGTCAGCCCAAAAATCAGTGGTTGCATCGGTGCGGGCCAGGCGCCGCATAGAGGCAGGATTGTAAAACCCCACCCGCAGACACAGTCTACGCCCGGCCGCGTCCTCGGGAATAGTGACCTGGAAATGATCCTCAACTACTTCACCGGGCGACCAAACGCTGGTGGGATAACGTCCAGAAAGTGGCTGGGCATCTCGCTGCGCCAATATCTGGCCTGCTTCATCCATGAGATGGACGAACTGGGTGTAATCGTCGGCGATGGGCCGGGCCGCAACCCAGTCGAAGGTGATATCCAACGGCTTCCCGGCGACCAGAGGCGACTGAGGCTCCGCCCGCAACA
>JALXAF010000327.1 GCA_026992375.1 Anaerolineae bacterium | reverse complement strand
GATAAATCCACGCCCGTTTGTTTTTTATCTCGCCCAGGGCGTGGCGATGCTGCAACACCCGGATGAATGTCTCCTGGGTGAGATCGTGAGCGGTTTCGCGATGGTTGAGCAGACGAAAGAGATATGCGAAGATCGCTTGATGGTGTTGCTGAAAGAGATATGCAACCTCATCTGCCAACGCCGCTTCAACTTCAACAGCGTCTTCTGTCTGAGCGCGAGCTGTGGCGTCGGTCATAACTGCATTCTGAGAAAAAGACGATGGAGAGACGAGCGCTTTCGATAAGTATGACCAACGAATCCCTAAAAAGTTACTGTTTTGGGCATGGTTCACTTTTGGTTGTTCAGGACTTAGTAGATGCTGCCATGTCTTTCGCGATAGGCTGGTTGATATGATGCGGGCATCCCCGCGGACATCTCTACCCATGCGGACATTTATGTTTGCAATCATCTTTACTATACTGGTCTGCACAGATGTCTGACGGCGCTCCGCTCACTCGTCGCACACGGCAGTTTTTAGCGCCCGCCCCTCGCCCGAAATCGCCCGCCAGCCTACGGCTGTGCTATACTGTCGAAGAGCGAATTCTTTGGGGATAGCCGCGTTCCTCGCATGAGAACGGGCTCCTCTTCGACGCCTTCCGTCATCCGTCAAACGTCAGGCGGTTGTAGGCGGAGCAGCGCCCTGCAATGCTCCATGACATCGTTGCCGCAAGATGACGTTTGACGCTTCACGGTGCTGGCATGTCGCCTGTCGGCAGCTTCGGCCCCCAATCTCTGACATGCGATCTGCATCCTCTCTCTTCCTTTTCACTTTCAACCTGCCTCATGTCCCGAACTTACGTCGCCCTGGACCTGGAAACCACAGGGCTTGATCCCGAAAAAGATACGATCATCGAACTGGGCGCAGTGCGCTTTCGCGATGGCGAAATCCTCGATAAATTTAGCCAGGTGGTGAATCCCGGCCGCCGCATTCCTCGCAACATCCAGCAGCTCACGGGCATCAGCCAGGCCGAGGCGGACGCCGCGCCGCCCCTGGCCCAGGTGGCCTCGACCTTCCGTCGTTTTGTGGGGGATGCGCCCGTGGTGGGGCATAACGTGGGTTTCGACATCGGCTTCATGCGCAGCCACGGCCTCTACAACTTCAACCCTCTGCTCGACACCTTCGAGCTGGCCCTCATCACCCTGCCGGGATTGCCCAGCTACAAACTGGGGCGCATCGCCGAGCATCTGGGCGTGAGTCTGGAGAACGCGCATCGGGCCTATGACGACGCGGAGGCCACCATGCACATCTTCGAGGCCATGCGCCAGAAGCTGCTGGATGTTCCGCCCAAGACCATCGAGCAGATCGTGCGCATGGGCCAGACCGTGGATTGGCCGCTGGTGATGGTGTTCGAGGATGCGCAGCGGGCCCTGGCCATGGATTGGGGCAAGAAGCAGGCTGGCGTGCACAAGACCGTGCTGGATCGTGGCCTGCTGTTCGAACGCGAGCAGCCCCTGGAGCCGGTGGAATATCCCGAACCGCTGGAGGTGGACGCGCTGGCCGCATTGCTGGAGCCGGGCGGGCCTTTCGACGCGTATTTCGAGCGCTACGAATATCGAGCGCCGCAGGTGGCCATGCTGCGGGCCGTGGCCGACGCTTTCAACAACGCCCGGCATCTTCTCATCGAGGCGGGCACGGGCACGGGCAAATCCATCGCCTATCTCATCCCCGCGCTGAACTGGGCGGTGAATACGGGCCAGCGGGTGGTGGTCTCCAGCAACACCATCAATTTGCAGGATCAGCTTTATCACAAGGATTTGCCCGATCTGCATCATATCCTGCCCTTCGACTTCAAAGCCACGGTGATGAAGGGGCGCAGCAATTATCTGTGCCCGCGGCGTCTGCAAAAGCTGACGACGCGCGGGGATTTGACGCCGGTGGAGGTGAGCGTGCTGGCCCGCATCCTGCTGTGGCTGCCCACCACCGAGACGGGCGATGTCAGCGAATTGACCCTGGTCAACGCCCAGGAGCGGGCGGTGTGGCAGCGGGTCTGCTCCGATCCGCACACCTGCTCCTCGGGCCTGTGCGGCATGGAATCGCCCCAGCCCTGCTATTTCTACAAGGCCCGTAACAAGGCCGAGGCAGCGCATCTCATCATCGCCAATCACGCCCTGCTCCTGGCCGATATCGCCACCGAGGGCGGGGTGCTGCCCGAATACAAGCATCTCATCATCGATGAGGCCCATCATCTGGAGAATGCGGCCACCAACGCCCTCACCGCCAGCGTGGATCACGAGCGTTTCGTTTCGCAATTGCGGGAGCTGGCTCCCATGGGCGGGGAGCAGCGGGCTGTGGGGCTACTTTCCGATGTGCTGACCGCAGTGCGCAACGCGGGCGTGCCCAGCGATCGGGCGGAGAAAATCAGCGATTATGCGCGCAAGCTCAACGCGGCCATCCCCAATCTGGATATGCAGATGGCCGATTACATCGACGCGCTGGATCGCTTTCTGATGCAGCATTTCGGGCGTCAGTACGATAACAGCACCTACGATCTACGCCTGCGCATCACCAAAAGCGTGCGGGTGCAGCCCGCATGGGTGGATGTGGAAATCCTGTGGGATAATCTCGGGTTCGCGCTGGACGCGTTCATCAGTGACCTGGGTCATCTCATCGGCGTGCTCAAAGACCTGAACAACTATCCTATCCCCGAGCGGGAGGAGCTGGAGGCCCAACTGGATGGCGTGCTGGAGGCCATGAGCGAGGCCCACGCCGTCCTCCACGAGCTCACTTTGGAGCCGGACGACAACGCCATCTACTGGGTGCGACGCTCCAAGTTTACGGGTGGACTCACCCTGAACCGGGCGCCGCTGCACGTGGGCGACATCATCGAAGAAAACATCTTTCGGGCCAAAGACACGGTGATTCTGACCTCGGCCACTTTGCGCACCGCCAACAGCTTCGATTACATCCGCAACCGGCTCAACGCCATCGATGTGGAGGAGCTGGCGCTGGATAGTCCTTTCGATTACAAGAAAAACGCGCTGGTTTATCTCCCCACCGACATGCCCGAGCCCAATAAGCCCGATTATCAGGCCCGGGTGGAAGATGCCATCGTGCAGCTCAGCCTGGCCACCCAGGGGCGACTCATGGCCCTGTTCACCTCCTACGCCCAGCTTCTGCGCACGGCCGAAAACATTCGCCCCCTGCTGGAGGAGGCCGGCTTCACCCTGTTCGTGCAAGGCCAGGGCGGCTCTCGCCAGCAGATTCTCTCCGCATTCCGCCAGACGGATCGGGCGGTGATCATGGGCACCCGCAGCTTTTGGGAGGGGGTGGATGTGCAGGGCGAAGCCCTGAGCGCGTTGATCATCACCAAACTGCCCTTTGCCGTGCCCAACGATCCCATCGTCTCCGCCCGCTCCGAGACATTCGACTCCCCCTTCTATCAATTCTCTGTGCCCGAGGCCATCCTCAACCTGCGGCAGGGCTTCGGGCGTCTGATCCGCTCCACCAGCGACCGGGGCATCGCCGTGCTGCTGGACAAGCGACTGGTCAGCAAGCGCTACGGGCGATTGTTTCTGGAATCCCTGCCCGATGCCCGGGTCTACAAGGCGCCTCTGGCCCATCTGCCCGACATCGCCCGGCGCTGGCTGGCGGGCGATGAGCTGCCCCGGCCCCCGCGGCGAGGATACAGCAGTCCGCCGCCGCCCCCGCCCCCCACCATCGACGAGCCGCCGGGGTGGCTGTAAATCTCCTTCTGGCAACCCGACACAAACTCCCGGACGCCCTGATATTTGCGTGCGAGGCCTTTGCCAGCGACGTGGAACGTCAAACGTAAAACGTCATGGAAAAATTCCGTTGTCGATGGCGATTTGACGTTTGACGCATGACGATTGACGTTCTCGGACAAAAATTTCGGTGGAGAAAAGACATGCCGCCGAACTTGTGTCAGGTTGTTAGATGTTCCTTATCTGTTTTTTTGACAATTCCCGCTCTTTCCATAAAATAATGATGACTCATTTCATTACTTCCCAGGAGAACCACAACCTATGATCGGCGTTGAACAACTACGCAAAGGCACGATTTTCACCCTCGATGGCGAATTGTATCGCGTGCTCGAATACGAGCATCGCAAGATGGGGCGCGGCGGCGCCACCATCCGCGTCAAGGCCCGCAATCTGCGCTCCGGGGCCACCATCGAAAAAACCTTCCCCAACGGCAACAAGGTGCAGGATGTCCGTCTGGAGCACGCCAATGTCCAGTATCTTTACAATGACGGACATTTCTATTACTTCATGGACACTGAAACTTACGAGCAGATCATGCTCACCGACGCCCAGTTGGGCGATATGGCGAAATATCTGACCGATGGACTGGAGATCAAGGTGGAGACCTACGAGGGCGATCCCATCAGCATCGAACTACCCAAGACTGTAGACCTGAAGGTGGTGGAGGCGGAGCCCGGCTTTGCCGGCGATACGGCCAATGCCCCCAGCAAGAGCTGCACCACCGAGACGGGCCTGAAGGTGCAGGTGCCCCTCTTCGTACAGGTGGGTGACGTCATCCGCGTCAACACCGAATCGGGCGAGTACATCACCCGCGTTTCGTCATAGTGCGCATCCAGAAATTATTTCCCTTTCTCATCCAGACCGCCGGAACTTCACTCCATCCCGGCCCTTTCCCGCTACTCGCAGCGCTCGTTTTCAAGGGCGGGAGATGTTCTTCGTCTGCACATATTGGCAAAGCAAAGTAAGCGTCTAAAAATCAGTACTTCACGACTTTCACTGACCCACGATTTGAAATCAGGGTCTGCGTCTAAAGAGCCCGAGTTATGAATGCTCATAAATTAAATCGGTCATCGTGGCGTTCGATACGCCCGCCCGGCGAT
>JALXAF010000326.1 GCA_026992375.1 Anaerolineae bacterium | reverse complement strand
CATTTCGCCTGCCCGATCTGCTCTTCACCCTGGTGGCGGGCGGGGCCCTGGCCTCCGCGTTCATCCCCACCTTCAGCGAACGACTGGCGCTGAAGGATGTCGACGGAGCCTGGGCCCTGGCTTCCAAAGTGGGCAATCTGTTGCTGCTGAGTTTGATCACCCTGGCTGTGCTGGCGAGCATGCTGGCCCAGCCCCTGGTGGCGCACATCATCGCCCCCGGCTTCCCGCCTGAGCAGCAGGCCCTGACCGTGGAGTTGATGCGCTGGATGCTGGTGAGCACCGTCATCTTTGGCGTCAGCGGCCTGTTCATGGGCATTCTCAACAGTTTTCATCATTTTTTGCTGCCCGCCCTGGCGCCGGTGCTCTACAATCTTTCCATCATCCTGGCCGCGTGGCTGCTGACGCCCGTCATGGGGATTCACGCCCTGGTCGCAGGCGTGGTTGCGGGCGCATCCCTGCACCTGCTGATCCAGGTTCCAGGGCTCATCCGCCAGAAGGCCCGCTGGACGCCCTCGCTGAGTCTGGCCGATGCGGGCGTGCGTGAGGTGCTGCGGCTGATGGCTCCGCGGGTGCTGGGCCTGGCCATTGTCCAGATAAACTTCATCGTCAACGTGTTTCTGGCCTCGCATTTGGTGGAAGGCAGCATCAGCGCCATGAACTACGCCTGGCTGATCATGCTGCTGCCCCAGGGCATCTTCGCCCAATCCATCGCCACTGCGGCCTTCCCCACCTTCTCGCATCAGGCGGCGCTGGGCGAACGACGGGCCATGCAGCACACCCTGGGCGGACTTTTCTCCCTGCTCATCTTCCTCACCCTGCCCTCCGCGGCGATCCTCATCCTGTTGCGCCAGCCTATCGTGGCCCTGCTGCTGCAACGGGGCGCGTTCGACGCCCGCGATACGCAGATGACCGCGTACGCCCTGGGATTTTTCGCACTGGGCTTGGTGAGTCACGCCCTGGTGGAGGTCTCCGCCCGCAGTTTCTACGCCCTGAAGGACACCAAAACCCCGGTTTTCATCGGCGTGGCGGCCATGGGCCTGAATGTACTCCTCAGCCTGCTGCTGATCAAACCCCTGGCCATCGGCGGCCTGGCCCTGGCCAATGCCAGCGCCACCACCTTGGAGATGATGGCGCTGCTGTGGATGCTACGGCAGAAGCTGGGGGGCTGGGAGGAGCGGCGGGTGTTCATCAGTCTGGGGCGAGCTGTACTGGCTTCGTCGCTGATGACGGGCCTGGTTGTCGGACTGATGGAGCTGTTTTCCGACCTGTCACTGCAATGGCGGGCGCTGCTCTTCGTACCGACGGCCGCGGGCGTCTACTTGTTGCTCTCCCTGCTGATGAAATCGCCCGAGTTGACCGCCCTGCCCCGTATGCTGCGGCGAGGTTAGAACGTCGGGTAATTGAATAGGAAGAGGATAGTCGCTTTAGCGTCAGCGTGCCCGATGCTACCATAGTCACCTTCCTGGAATACAACGCGCTGGGCGTCATCACGCGCGAGGCGTATTGAATTGGGGGTGTCCAATTTCAGTTGGATCAATTATCGCATAGGCCGAGGGATGGATGCTCATAAATTAAATCGATCATCGTGGCGTTCGCCACGTCCGCCCGGCGATGAAGTCGCCGGGCTACTGATTGGCCGACAAATCTCGTTGCGCCGCCTCACTCGCCGAATGAATTCGGTTCTACAGGTGTTCCGCCGCCCGTCCCCCTGCGGGGACGGTGTTTTCCTCGCCAAAAATGGGGCCCGCAAGCGTCGGCGCAGGCCGACGAGCGGCCCATCTAAAAGGGAATTGTTTCTATTTCTTTCCGCGTCTCTGGGATGAAATGAACTGACCTGCTGGCTACTGTCCTACCCAACGCCCGCGGACAAAATATCCAGCACGTGCAGCAGGCGCTGGCGCCACTCGCCCGCGGCATCGATGGCCACCCAAATGGCCCGGGAGCCCACCCGCGCCTGGTCGCCCAGTTGATGCTGGAGGGTTAGCCGCGACAATCGGGCCACCGCGGGGCTGTGCACCACAAGCTGCCCGCTATCCCGGCCAATGGCGGTGACGCCCGCCCGCGCGGCCAGCAGCTTCACCTTCACCTGGAAGAGCAAATCCTGCACCCGCTCCGGCAGCGGCCCGAAGCGGTCTTCCAGCTCCGCGGCCATGTCATCCAGCTCGCCCAAGGAGCCCAGCCCGGCGATGCGGCGATACAATTGCAGACGCAAATCCTCGTTCTCGATGTAATCCCGGGGAATGCCCGCGTCCAGGGGCAAATCCAGTGACACGCTGGGGCTGAGGGGCGCCAGCAGGCCCTGGATGGCCGCCACCGTCTCCGGCAGATGCCCCTGCTCCCGCAGCTCTTCCACGGCCTGGGCCAGCAGCCGCACATACATATCGAAGCCCACCGCGGCGATGTGCCCGTGCTGCCGCGCACCCAGCAGCTCGCCCGCGCCGCGAATCTCCAGATCCCGCATGGCGATGCGGAAGCCCGAGCCCAGATCGCTGGCCTCCTGGATAGCTTCCAGCCGACGGCGGGCCTCGGGCGAGAGAGGATTGTGCTTGTCGTAGAGCAGATACGCGTAAGCCCGCGCGGCGCTGCGTCCCACTCGTCCCCGCAACTGGTAGAGCTGGGCCAGCCCGAACTTATCCGCCCGGTTGATGATGATGGTATTGGCGTTGGGGATGTCGATGCCGCTTTCGATGATGGTGGTGCTCACCAGCACGTCGTATTCGCCTTCGGCGAAGGCCATCATCACCCGCTCCAGCTCCCGCTCCGGCATCTGACCGTGGCCCACGGCGATGCGGGCCTCGGGCGCCAGCTTGCGCAGCTTGTTGGCCATCTGCTCGATGCCCCGCACCCGGTTGTGCACGAAAAACACCTGCCCGCCTCGATCCAGCTCGCGCAAAATCGCATTGCGGATCAGGGTTTCGTCGTAAAAACCCACCTGGGTCTGGATCGATTGACGCTCCACGGGCGGGGTTTCGATGGTGCTGAGATCGCGCACGCCGGTCAGGCTCATGTAGAGGGTGCGGGGAATGGGCGTGGCGGTGAGAGTGAGCACATCCACCTGGCTGCGCAACTGCTTGATGCGCTCCTTGTGGCGCACGCCAAAACGCTGCTCCTCGTCCACGATCAGCAGGCCCAGATTTTTGAATTCGACATCTTTGGAAAGCAGGCGGTGGGTGCCGATAACGATATCCACCGAGCCTTTGGCCAGACCATCGATGGTCTGTTGCTGCTGTTTGCGGGTGCGGAAGCGGGAAAGCATGTGCACGTCCACCGGGAACGCGGCCAGACGACGGCTGAAGGTCTTGAAATGCTGTTGGGCCAGCACGGTGGTGGGGACCAGTATCGCCACCTGTTTGCCATCCATGATGGCCTTGAACGCAGCCCGTAGCGCCACCTCGGTCTTGCCATAGCCCACATCGCCGCAGATAAGCCGATCCATGGGCTGCGGCTTCTCCATATCCTGCTTCACCGCCTCGATGGCCACAAGCTGGTCATCGGTCTCGATGTAGGGGAAGGAGGCTTCCAGCTCCTGTTGCCACTCGCTGTCGGGGCTGAACGCGTGGCCCGGCAGGGTCTCCCGCTGGGCGTAGAGCTGCAACAAATCCTGGGCGATGGCGGCCACGGCCTTGCGGGTGCGACGCTTGGCCATCTCCCAATCGGCTGTGCCCAGACGGTTGAGACGGGGGGAATCGCTGCTGGGGCCCACATAGCGGGCCAGGCGATCCGCCTGATGCACCGGCACGTAGAGCTTGTCCTTTTTGGCGTACTCGATGAGGAGATAATCCCGGGCCACGCCATCGAGATCGACCTTGACCAGCCCCTTGAAGCGCCCGACGCCATGCTCCATGTGCACCACGTAATCTCCGGGCTGGATGTCGGCGAAGAAGGATTCGGGCGCGGCCGCACGGGGCTGGCGGCTGCGACGGCGGCGGGCTTTGCCCCAGCCGAAGATCTCGGCGTCGGTGAGGAAGTGCAGGCTCTCATCGGTGGTGGAAAGACGCCAGCCCTCCTCGAACATGCCCTGGATGAGGGTGACGCTGCGCCGGGGCGGGGGCGTTTCCAGGCCCGTTTGCACACTCACCGGCAGCTCGGCCTCGAAGAAGAGATCGGCCAGCCGCGGGGCCTGGCGAGTGACCATCACCACCCGATCCATTTTTTGCAGACGCGCGACCTGATCGATGACGCGGCGCAGTTGTCCGCCCCAGCGGGGGCCGGGGTGGATGAGGCGCCCCAGGGGCGATCCCACCGACGTGCTGTGCCCATCCAGCTTGCCCTGCCCCAGCACGACGGGCCCACGGGCCTGGATGCTTTCGGCCAGGGATTGCCACGGGGCCAGGCTGGACGCGAAATCGGGAGGCAGCTCGCCGCTTTTGATCAGATTCTTCGCCACCTGCCCGGCCTGGCCTTCCAGGTCCAGGGCCACCGCAGCCGCGTCTGCGGCCGCGTCGATGAGGATCAGCGCCTGCCGGGGCAGATAATCCAGCAGGGTGGCGGGCCGTTGGTAGAGGTAGGGGATGTAGAGTTCGATGCCGCGGAACGCGCTCCCCTGCGCCAGGTTGTCGATATCCTGCTCGAATTGCAGTTGAGCGGGGGGATGACAGCCGGAGAAGTCGAGATGGCGCAGGCGTTGGGCCGCGTCCGCGGCGTTGGGCAGCAGGGCCTCGCTGGCCGGGCCTGCCAGCAGCTTTTCCAGGCGATGGTTGCCCAGGGTGCGCTGGGTGGCGGGATCGAAATAGCGCAGGCTGTCCAGCTCATCGCCCCACAACTCGATGCGCACGGGCCAGGGTTCGTTGGGCGGCCAGATGTCGAGGATGCCCCCGCGGCGGCTGAACTGGCCCGGCGCTTCCACCACGGTGGCGTGCTCGTAGCC
>JALXAF010000325.1 GCA_026992375.1 Anaerolineae bacterium | reverse complement strand
GCAACTCGCCGTCCGGCAGCAGGTCCACCTTGTTGAAGGCGGTCACCGCGGGGATGTGCCCCGCGCCCAGGTCGTCCAGCACTTCCTCCACCACCGCTGCCTGCTCCAGCGCGTTGGAATGAGATGCATCCACCACATGCAGGATGAGGTCGGCTTCCAGGATTTCCTCCAGCGTGGCCCGGAAAGCGGCCACCAAGTCGGTGGGCAGCTTCTGGATGAAGCCCACGGTGTCGGTAATGAGGGCGTCCCGGCCCGAGGGCAGCAGCATCTTGCGGGTGGTGGGATCCAGGGTGGCGAAGAGCTTGTCTTCGGCCAGCACCCGGGCCGGGGTGAGTGCGTTGAGAAGGGTGGATTTCCCCGCGTTGGTGTATCCCACCAGCGCGGTCAGGGGCAGATGCGATTCCCGGCGTCGCGCCCGATAGCGCTCGCGATGCGCCCGCACGTCTGCCAGTTCCCGCTTGAGCTGCGCGATCTTGCGGCTGATCTCCCGCCGATCGATTTCGAGCTGAGTCTCGCCGGGCCCGCGCACGCCCACGCCACCGCTGGCTCCCCCCGCGCGTCCCCCCGCCTGCCGGGCGAGATGCGTCCAGGCCCGGGTGAGCCGGGGCAGGCGATATTCGTATTGGGCCAGTTCCACTTGCAGCGCACCCTCTTTTGTGTGCGCATGCTGGGCGAAGATGTCGAGAATGAGGGCGGTGCGATCCAGCACCTTCACGTTCTCGTCATCGATGGCCCTTTCAATCTCGCGTTGCTGCCGGGGGCTGAGCTCGTCGTCGAAGATGACTACCTGGATGTCTTCGCCCCGAACAACGCTCACCAGCTCCACCAGCTTGCCCTTGCCGATGAGGGTGGCGGGGTTGGGCCGCTCCAGGGTTTGGGTCAATCGGCCTATGACGGTCACGCCCGCGGTTTGGGCCAGGCGCGCCAGTTCGTCCAGGCTGTCATTCAGCGTGAAGGGCGCGGGCTGGCCCTTGATGGCGGCGCCCACCAGCAGCCCGCGCTCGATGATGGGTTTGAGTTTGATGGGATTTTTGGGCATGATGGAACGCAGATGACGACGTAGCAAATGAAGGCTGGCAGACTTCCCGCGCTGCCCTGCTGCGAGTCATTTTCAACGGTATCGGCGAATTGTCGCTCGTGTTATCCTATTCCGAACGATGCCAGAAGCCGCGATGCTCCAGCATCCACTGTTGTGCATTGATGGATTCCTCGTTGGGCCCGGGTTGTATGCGCCGGTAAGAGCCATCGGGCAGCATCTCACGGGCCTTGACGTTATCTCGCAGGTGGATGTCGAGAATTTGCTTCATGACATCTTTGATGAAGGCATCCTCCACCGGGAAGAGCTGCTCCACCCGGCGATCCAGGTTGCGGGGCATGAGGTCGGCGCTGCCCAGCAAGAGCTCCTCATCTCCGCCGTTGTAGAAATAGTAGGCCCGAGCGTGCTCCAAAAATCGCCCGACAATAGACGTCACCCGGATGTTTTCGCTGATGTTGGGGAGGCCGGGGCGCAGACAGCAGATGCCGCGCACCTGCAAATCCACCTTCACGCCCGCCTGCGAGGCCCGGTACAGGGCCTTGATGCACTTCTTATCCACCAACTGATTCATCTTCATAATGATGTGGCCATCGCCGTGGCGCTTCTGCCGCGCTATCTCCCGCTCGATGCGGAGACAGATTTCGGTGCGCATGCGTCCCGGGGCCACCAGCAGCTTGCGGTAAACGTCCTTGCGAGAATAGCCGGTGAGCGCGTTGAACAGATCCGTCACATCTGCGCCCAAATCCGGATCCGCCGTGAAATAGCCTGTATCGGTGTATATTTTGGCGGTGACCGCGTTGTAATTGCCGGTGCTCATGTGCAGATAACGCACGATGCGGTCTTCTTCGCGGCGCACCACCATTAGCAGCTTGGCGTGAGTCTTCAGCCCGATGAGGCCGTACACCACATGCACGCCCACCCGCTCCAACTCTCTGGCCCAGACGATGTTGTTCTCCTCATCGAAACGGGCCTTGAGCTCCACCAGCACCGCCACCTGCTTGCCGTTTTCTCGGGCCTTCATCAGTGCTTTGACCACGGGTGCATTCTTCCCCACTCGATACAAGGTCTGCTTGATAGCCAGCACATTGGGATCATTGGCTGCGGCCTCCAGAAACTCAAGCACGGGCGAGAAACTGTCGTAAGGGTGATACAGCAAGATATTCTGACGGTTGATGACTGAGAAGATATTTTCGCCGGTGGTCAGCGCCGGTGGGACGGCGGGCGTGTAGGGCGCGTCCTTGAGATCGGGGCGCTCGATCTTCATCAATTGCAGCAGATCCGCCATGCCCACAGGTCCGTCCAGCGTATAAACCTGATACGGCTGCAATCGCAGATTATCCACCAGGATTTCGCGGATGCGTTTGGGCATGGCGCTGTCCACTTCCAACCGCACTACCTTGCCGAAGAATCGGGATTCCACGCCCTGCTCGATGGCCGCCAGCAGGTCGGCCGCCTCGTCCTCCTCGATTTCGATATCCGCGTCCCGGGTCACCCGGAAGGGATAGGCCGCGATCACCGCCAGCCCCGGGAAAAGATCATCGAGATTATGTCGAATGACGTCCTCCACCCACACGAAATTATCCGCCTTGACATCGGTCAGAGGCAGTCCCTCGAAGATGTCGGCCCGCTCCTCGCTGGGGATGCGCAATAGCCGCGGGAATGCGCCGGGCACTTTGACCCGGGCGAAGCGCTCGCCGTGCTCGGGGTCGGAGACCACCACCGCCAGATTCAGGCTGAGGTTGGAGATATGGGGGAAGGGATGTCCTGGATCGAAGGCCAGGGGCGTCAGCGTGGGAAAAATCTCATCCTGGAAATAACGCTTCAGGAGGCGTCGTTGCTTTTTCTTGAGGCCCTTGTAGGGCAAGATGCGGATGTCCGCGGCGGCCAACTGCGGCAGCAACTCCTCCTCCCACAGGCGTCGATGTTCGATGAGCATGGGCTCGAGAGTGCGGCGAATGGCCACCAGTTGCTCCGCGGGCGTCATCCCGTCCGCCGATGTCTCCAGGATTCCCGATTCCAATTGCTCGCGTAAGCCCGAGACGCGAATCATGAAAAATTCGTCCAGATTGTTGGAGAAAATCGCCAGGAATTTCACCCGCTCGAGCAGTGGATGAGAATCGTCCTGCGCCTCCTCCAACACCCGACGGTTGAACTCCAGCCAGCTCAACTCGCGATTGATGTAGAGCGCTGGATCGTCCAGGTCGGAATCCCCCCCCTCCGCCTCGCTTGACTTGCCCAACATGTGCAGGTGGCGGTATGGCTGCGATTGATCCGCCGCCGCGGGGACGTCCTTGTTTATGGATCGTTTGCGCGCTACGCCGATGCTGACATCGCCCGGCGCCGCGGAAAGGGAAACGGGTTGCGAATTTTCGTCCATGGCGTCATCCTTCGCGAGAGCGTATGGAAATTGTATACCACACTCCCTCGCTTTGCGCAAGCTCTTTCTTCTTTAGCAATTTCCAATTTGGTACGGAGACAAGCCCTCCTCCCGGGCTCCTCCCCCGCTTCGGCTGGTGCCTTGCAGGGGGAGGAGCCCATCGCTTTGCCAATTTGTGCAGCAGATGAGCATCTCCCTCCCCGAACACGAGCGCAGCGAATATCGGAGGTGGGTCGGGGTGGGGCAAAAAGGAGGCTGGGAAGGGGTGAAATCGCCTCCCTTCCCCTTGCGGATTCTAAATTTGGAATTGCTGAATCTTCTTATTATTTGCTAATGCCCAGCATATACAGGTCTTATGCTGGCGAGGTTAAATAAAACCGTAAGATGCGCTGGTTGGAAGACCGGCAATCGAAACCGAAATCGTAACTGCTAACGTACTCGACTTTAAGCCTCAAAAAGCCTCGAAGGCTCGAAGTTTTTCGAAAAAAATAAAGAAAAACACTTCGTGCCTTCATCTTCTTCGTGTCTTCGTGGCAAAAATGGTGATGAGACCTTAGCAGTTACCCGAAATCATCACATCACCACAAGGAGATGATAAAAATGAGACTCATGCAAGTACGCGACCCCTTCACCCGTGAAATGGAAGCCTGGCGCAACGCCGTTTTGAATGAAATGCTGAACGAGGTTCCCTCCTCCACTTATCGGGAAGATCGCCCCTGGGCCTTAGCGCTGGACGTGGCCGAAACCGAGGACAAATTCATCGTCAAAGCTTCGCTTCCAGGCATCAGTCCTGATGATCTGGATATCACCTTCACCGACAACGTGCTGACCATCAAAGGCGAGATCAAGCAGGAGCAGGACATCGAGGAAGGCAAGTACCACCTGCGCGAGCGCCGCTATGGCATGTTCCAGCGCAGCATCGCCCTGCCCGTGCCGGTGAATGCCGACAAGATCGAGGCGACCTACAAAGATGGCGTGCTCACCCTTTCCATTCCCAAAGTCGAAGAGATCAAACCCAAGAAGATCAGCGTGAAAGCCAGCTAACAAGCTTCGCTTCTTCACATCTCTTTCCTGAAAAGACCGGATGTTTGCCCAATGTCCGGTCTTTTTTTTGTTCGAGAGAGAAGACGCCGGTCGGATTGCGAATCCGACCTGGAGAGCTGTGCTCCTGAGCCGGATGCGTCATCCAGCGGGCGCTACACCCCCAGCGGCTTCACCCGCGGCCAGGCGTAGATGGCGAACATCAACACCGCCAGCGCCTCTAACGCGCCGCCCGCGGCCCGGGCCCAATCCAGCCCCAGCAGCGGCCCGTAGGCCAGCAACAGCACGCCCAGATTGATTAGCGCCCAAGCAGCCCAGGCCGGGCGCTCATCCCCCCGCTTGGGCGGTTTGAGATAGCGGGGCAGCGCCCAAAAAGCAATGCCCAGCGCGAATTGCATCATCCAGCCATAGACCAT
>JALXAF010000324.1 GCA_026992375.1 Anaerolineae bacterium | reverse complement strand
TACATCGGCGATGTGGATGCGTTCGAGGCCAGCCTGGCCCAACACGCGGCCATCGCCCGCCATTTCGGGCCTTACAAGCTCAGCATCCACTCCGGCTCCGACAAATTCAGCATCTACCCCGCGTTCGTCCGCCAGACCGGGGGCCTGGTGCACCTGAAGACGGCTGGAACCAGCTATCTGGAGGCGCTGCGGGTCATCGCCCGGGTGAATCCTGGCCTGTTTCGGGCCATCCTGGCCCTGGCCATGGAGCGCTACCCCATCGATCGGGCCACCTATCACGTCTCGGGCGAGCTGAGCAACGTGCCAGATCCGGCCCACACGCCCGACGCCCGGCTGGAGGACTATCTCAACCAGTTCGACGCCCGCCAAGTGCTGCATGTCACCTATGGCTCGGCCCTGGACGCGTACGGCGACGCCATCATCCACACCCTGAAGGAAAACGACGAAGCCTACTACAACGCATTGGAAATCCACTTCCGCAAGCATTTGCAGCCCTTCGCCCAGCGCACAGGATGAGCGACAGCCACACCATCTCCATTAGACAGGGACGTCGCGTCCTGCTCATGGACTCGATCTCCTACATCACCGAAGACGCCCGGGGCCAGATCGTGATCTCGGGCTCGCACGGCGGCAGCGCGGCCGCGCGTTACGCCGCGCCCATCAAGCCGCGTCTGGTGGTCTTCAACGATGCGGGCGTGGGCAAGGATGAGGCGGGCATAGCAGGATTGAGCATCTTGCAGGAAGCGGGCGTGGCAGCGGTGGCCGTGCATCACACATCGGCCCGCATCGGCGAGGCGGAAGACGCCTGGAACTCGGGAATTATCTCCCATGTCAACGCGCTGGCGGCGGCTATGGGATTGCAGCCAGCGATGAAATTGAAAGAAGCCATCATCCACAATCCCCGCATTTCAACCGCATAAAGACGCTCGGCGCATTCAGAGCGAGAAAAAAGCATCGATCTTCGCGACCAACCGCCGCCCGGCGATGAAGTCCCCCGGCATTGGCGGCGGACGCGAAGCGATGGCGGCTATCCGCGCCACCGCTTCGCGCTCGTGCCATCAGTCGATGCGGGGCCAGAACTGGCGGTAGGGCCACGTCTGCGCCCGATCCTGCACCAGCCCCAGGAATGGGGCCTGCTGATAGGTGGGAAAGACTTCTGACAACTGGTCGTTGAGCAGGCGTTTCTGCACGATCTCGCTGAGCACGGTGCGATAATCGGTGGTGATGGCCAGATCGCCCCGATCCAGGTTCTCCTCCTCCAGGCCCGGCCATTCGCCATAGACCCGGCCGCCATTGACGCCGCCGCCCATGAGGAACATGACGTTGCCGTGGCCGTGATCCGTGCCCAGGCTGGCGTTCTCCTGCACCCGACGGCCGAACTCGCTCATAGCCACCAGGGTGATGCGATTCATGTCGTCCTGCAGGTCGGTGTAGAAAGCCTCCAACCCCGCGGCCAGCTCTTGCAAAAGGGCCGCCATGGCGCCTTCGACAGCCCCTTCTTCGGCGTGGGTGTCCCAGCCGCCCAGATCGATGCAGGCGACCTCCAGGCCCATATCCGCCCGGATGATCTGGGCGATTTGCTTCAGCCCCTGGCCAAAGAGATCATCGCCATACTCAGCGCCGTGCTGCGGCTGATACTGCGACGGATCCGCGGCTTCCAGAAAATCGAAGGCCTGGAACACCTGCCGCCCCTCCTGATCCAGCCAGGCGTCGCCGGCGTAGAGAGCCTGCAAAGTCTGCTGCACCCGGACGATCTCCTGTTCGTTGCCATTGAGATGAAAATCGGCGATGGATTTGAGGGCCAGCGCGGAGATGGGGCCATGCAATGAGGTCTGCAAGATGTTGCCCATGCCCACGGCCCGGAAGGGGGAATCGTTCTGCGTGGTCATGCTGGCCAGATGCCGGGCCAGCCAGCCTGATGAGATGGTTTTGTCGCCGGGGACGCCCCGTTCCATGAACTCCTGGGCGTCGAAGTGGGAGCGGGAGGGATCGGGCGAGCCGGAGGCGTGAACGAAGGCCAGATCGCCCTCGACGAAGATCTCCTTCAGCGGCTCCAGCGCCGGATGCAGCCCGAAGAAGCCATCCAGATCGATGGCGCCGTTGGCTTGATCGGGATCGGGAATGTGGATGGTAGGGCGCAGATCGTGATAGCGGGCCTCGGCGTGGGGGATCACCGTGTTGAGGCCATCCATCGCTCCCCGCAAGAAGATGCAGATGAGGATATCGCCCGCGGGGCCGCCCGAGAGGGGACGAAAGGCCATCCGGGGCGCCCAGGCGGGCCGGTCGATGACGCCCGCCAGCGCGGTCAGGCTGGAAAGTTTGAGGAAGTTGCGTCGAGTCAAATTCATGATCAGCTCCTTGCAAGCGGTCAACGCCATTGGAAGTAGGAAGAATCGAGCAGCAGGGCCACGAGTTCGGGCACGCGGCGGGCGTGTTCGGGATCGTCGATGTCGAAGCCCGCGCCGTCATGGGTGAGATAAGCCAGCAACTGCGCCCGATCATCGGACTCGATGGCCTGATGCAGCACCAGATCGATGAAGAAGTCCAGGGTCTCCTCCGCGGTGGCGTCGTTTCCCAGCTCGGCCCAAAATCGATCCCAGGGGATTTGCGCGCCCGGATCCCGGCCCTCGGCCAGGGCCAGACCGATGTTCCAGCGGGCCAGCAGGGCGTTGGCGTTCAGCCAGGCGGACGCGTCGTCGGGATAGCCGTCGGGCGTGGGCCAGCCGAACAGGGGCTGGTCCATCAGCATCAGCGCCCGGGCCAGGGTGACGCCCCGGGCGTTGGGGATTTCGAGGGTGCGCACGGCCGCGCCGATGAGATCGAAGGGGCGGCGGAGTTTCTGGCCGACGCTGGCGTAAAAATCATCGTGGGTGAGGATGACGCGCAGCACGGCCCGGATATCGCCCGACGTCTGCCGGAAGGCCCGCGCGGCTGCATCCACCACGCCCGCGGGCGGCTCATCGGCCACGAAGCGCATGCAGAGGCGATGGGCGACGTAGCGGCTGGTGGATTCGTGCCGGGCGAGGATGTCCAGGGCCTCCTCCCCTTCTTCCTGACCCCGACCGGCCGGGAAGGTTAGCTCCAGGAAGGTCTTCTCCCCCCAATCATGGCGGTTGGGGTAGAAACGAAAGTCGCCGGTGCGCCGATCGACGCCCCAGCCGGTGAGGATTCGGGCCAGTTCTTTCACGTCCTGCTCGGTGTAGCCGCCATCCACGCCCAGGGTGTGCAATTCCATGATCTCCCGGGCGTAGTTTTCGTTGGGAGCTTTGACGCTGCTGCGGGCGTTGTCGAGATAGACCAGCATGGCGGGGCTGTGAGCATCGGCTCCCAAAATCTGGCGGAAGGTGGTCATGGCGTGGGCGCGCATCACCTGGCCATCCTCGATGGTTTTGAAGATGCGCACGGGGCCATCGCCCCAATAGACGGAGAAGTGATTGCTCCAGTAATCCACCATCACCTGGAACAGTTGTCGCTGGCTGTACACCGCCCGTTCCATGGTCGCGCCGCCCAATTCCCGCCGGATGCGGGGGAAGTCGTCCAGGGCCTGCAGATCGGCGGGGGACATGCTCAGGGTCTCATAGCGGCGGGCGATGCGGGTCTCCAGCTCGCTGTCGTCGATGTTCTCGGGCGCGAGCTGTTCATCCAGCCAGGCGTCCACGCCCATGCGCCGCACGCGCGCCAGCTCCGCTCGCGTGGGCCCGAAGCTGGCCCGGCGCAACAAATGCAAGGCGGGATCAGCCTGCACCGTCGAGACGGAGCCTCGCCAGCGGATGGCGGGGCGGATTCGGGCGGGCGCGGGCCGGGCCTGGGCGTGGGCGAGGCCGCCGGCCGTCGCTCCCAGCGCCGCCAGTCCGCCTATTTTGAAGAAATCTCGTCGCGTTATCGACATTACTGCCTCCTGTGGTTGGGGTTGGTTGGGATGCGGGGGGGAGTGGGCATTCTCTGCTATTCTCGGCCCAAAACGTCATGCAATTGTCAGAAAAATGTAAAAATTTGGTAACTATGCAGGCTGTGGGGACGAAAAACAGTCGATAGGGCGAGAAGAGAAAATGCGATGGATCGATTTTTGTAAAATCTCCCACATTTGAATACAATTAGGGTCACCTTTCGCAACGCCGCCATTTCTCAACATGATAGTGTGACCCAATGAAGGATCATCTCGACAAACTCCAGAGACTCAAGCAAGAAGCATTGCAGGGAGGGGGCGAAAAACGCGTGCAAAAGCAACACGCCCTGGGCAAGCTCACGGCCCGGGAGCGGCTGGAGCGGTTGCTGGACCCCGGCTCTTTCCAGGAATTGGGCATGTTCGTCAAGCACCAGATTTCGGAGATGGGCATGGGCGACAAACGATTTCCGGGCGACGCGGTGGTCACGGGCTTTGGAACCATCAATGGCCGGCAGGTCGCGGTCTTCGCCCAGGATTTCACGGTGCTGGGCGGGACGTTTTCCGAGATGCACGCCCGCAAGATCGTGATGCTGCAAGACCTGGCCCTGGAAGCGGGCGCGCCCATCATCGGCCTGATGGATTCCGGCGGCGCCCGGATTCAGGAGGGCATTCGCGGCCTGGCGGGCTATGGCTCTATGTTCACCCGCAACGTGCTCTCCTCGGGCGTCATTCCCCAGATATCGGTGATGATGGGCCCGACGGCCGGCGGCTCGGTCTATGCGCCCGCGCTGACCGATTTCGTGATCATGGTGCGCAACACCAGCTACATGTTCCTCACCGGGCCCGAGGTGGTCAAGGCCGTCACGGGCGAGGAGGTGACGACCGAGGAGCTGGGCGGCGCTATGGTGCACAACGCTCACAGCGGCGTGGCGCATTTTCTGGCCGAGGATGAAGCCCACGCGCTGGACATGGTGCGGCTGCTGCT
>JALXAF010000323.1 GCA_026992375.1 Anaerolineae bacterium | reverse complement strand
GGGGGGGTGGTGGGAGGCGGCGTCGGCTTCGTGGGCGTTTGCGTTGGAGCCGGCGCGGGCGATGTGGCCGTGGGCGGCAAGGTCGTGGGCGTGTTCGTCGCGGAGGCGGCGGTGGGCGTGGGAGGAACAGGCATGAAGGTGGGCGTAGCGGGCGGCGAATCCTGGGTGAAGCCGCGGGCCGCGGGCGAGAAGGCGCTGGCGAATGCCAACGTCAGGATCAAGGTGATGATCCCCGGCCAGAAAAGCGGGCGTCGGAGCAGGGCGTGAATGTATCCGCGACGGTGTAGCATAGATCAGCGTCTGGGTCGAATGGATGAGAGGTAGAGCGCGACAAGCCCCAAAAGAAGAATAAGCAGCAGGAGGGTGAGATAAATGGGAACGCCATCGCCAACGTGCAGCAGCTTCTGCGCCACCTTGCTGTTTTGGAAGGTGACGTATGGCTGATTGATGATCGAAACAGGCGTGGGCGAGGCGAAGGGCGCCGCCTGAATATCAGCGGCGGGGGATGACACGATGACCAAGAGGGAAGTCAGGCCGCCCGCGAAAAGCCAGCCCAGACGTTTTTTCCTGCGATTCATGCTGAAGATTATACACCCGAAAGGAGGCTGCCGCCAGTCGTCGCGCCCTGCGGGGAGCGTTTCGATTTGGAGGCAAAAAACCGTCGTCGGTCCGTGGCCACGTCCGCCGGGCGGTGGACGCGAAGCGTCCCTCAGCCTAAGTGCACGTCCAGAAATTAGCTCCCTTTCCCTGCCGGGCCGCCAGAGCTTCGCCCCCACCCCGGCCCTCCCCGCCAGTCGCTCCGCTCCTTTGCAGGGGAGGGAGCCGCTGGTTTGCAGAGGATTTTTGTAACTGCTGAGGTCGTTTTTGCTAGCCCGCCAAAGCAAAACGCCCGCACAGGGGTTTCCTGTCGAGACGCTGTTTTTCATTTTCGGGCGCTTTCCAGTACACTTCTGAGGATCACCACTTCCTTCGCATTCCAGTCCCCACTCCAAGCGACGCCCGGCGTCCCCTTCCTTCGATATGTTTTCCCCTGGCGACATATTCGGTCTTTATCGCATCGAGCGCGAGATTGGCCGCGGCGGCATGGCTATCGTCTATCTGGCCTATCATCAATGGCTGGATCGCCCGGTCGCGCTCAAGGTGCTGCAACCCCACTTGCAGCAGGATGAAGAAGTCGTGGCCCGTTTCCTGGTGGAGGCCCGAGCCGCGGCCCGGCTGGAGCACCCCAATATCGTGGCCGTTTACGATGCGGGCGTGGTGGATGGCGTGCATTATCTGGCCATGGAGTACATCGAAGGCGAGACTCTGGCCGATGTGTTGGCGCGGGTGAGCGGGCCGATGCCAAACGATTTCGTCATCAGCGTCATCAGCCAGGTGGCTTCGGCACTGGATTATGCACATCGTCGCGGCGTCGTGCATCGCGATATCAAACCGGGCAACATCCTGGTGCAGGAAAACGGCAAGTCGCTTCTGACCGATTTCGGAATCGCTCAAGCGGTGGGGCTGCATTCGGCGGAAGAGCAAGTCGCGGTGCTGGGAACGCCGGAATACATGTCGCCAGAGCAGGCGTCGGGGCGACAGGTGGATGGCCGCAGCGACGTTTACAGCCTGGGGATCGTCACCTATCACATGCTCACGGGTCGCCCGCCTTTCCGGGGCGAGCATTATCGCGAGATTTTGGCCGCGCACGTGCATCAGCCCCTGCCCGATCCGCGGGCGCTGAATCCGAAATTGCCCGAAGCTGTCACCGAAACCCTGCGCCGGGCCGCGGCCAAAGACCCCGAGCAGCGTTATCCCACAGCCGGCGCTTTCGCCCAGACGCTGCGTCATGTCTTGCGTCCCTCCCGCGCCGAACCCCTTATCACCGCAACAAAAAAGACGCCCGTCTGGCTCTATGTGCTCATCGGCGCATTGCTGGGCCTGGCTGCGCTCTCGCTGGTGGGATGGTTTCTGATAAAAAGCAATGCTGCGGGCGGTCCGCCCGCCCCCCCTACCAGCGCCTCCCCCCAAGAACACACCGCCATCCCGCTCACCGCCACCGCGGTCAAGCCGATTCCGCCCGCGCCGGCGGCCACCGAGACGCCCACGACGACGCCTTCGCCTACGGCGACCGCCATGCAAACGCCCGCCCCCACGCCCACCTTCACGCCGACGCCCACGCCCAGCTATCCCCCGCGCATCGCCTACGTCTCCGACCGCACCGGCGCGCCGCAAATCTATCTCATCCGCAGTGATGGAACCAACGATTTGCAGTTGACCTTTGAGGGCCGCAATGAGCATCCCTTCTGGTCGACAGACGGCTCATTTATCTACTTCATCAGCGATCGGGGACATGGGCCAGCGCTGTGGTCCATGCGCGCCGATGGCAGCGATCAGCAGGAGGTGCTGAACGCACCCGGCAGTACGGGCTACGCACTGAGTCCCAACGGCGAGCATGTCGCATATTTGCAGCCGGGGCAGGGCAGCGTCAAACTGTTCCTGGACGGCCTGTTGTGGGCGGAATTGCCGGGCCAGCGCCTCGCGTTCCAATGGTCGCCCGATAGCCAGCATGTTGTTTTAGAGATCGGCGACTCGAAGACCATCGCCCTGATGGATGTGGCGAGCTCCGACATGACGCCCGTCACCGATCCCGCTTACGCCAGTTGGAATCCTGGCTGGTCGCCCGATAGCCAGTACATCGTCTTCGCCTCCACCAAAGATGGCAACGCGGGCATCTACACCGCCAGCATCATCCCCGGCGCCATGCTGCGCCTGACGCCCCTGGATTCCTGGTCGCAGGCCCCAAGCTGGTCGCCCGATGGCAGCCTCGTGGCCCATGTCACGGGCGAGGGCGGCGGACAATGGGGGCTGTATGTGGTCGATGCGGTGGGCGCAAACCGCCAACGGCTTTTCTCGCCCGTCTTTTCCGAGGCCCCGGCCGCCTGGTCCAGCGACAGCCAGAAGCTGGCCTTTGTCATCGTGGACGAAGACGAGGAGCTCGCGCTCATACGCCGGGATGGCTCGGGCTTCTTGCGTCTGACAAACAACAACGCCCGGGATTGGGATCCAGCCTGGGAGCCGCGCTAACGCGCCGCATCACCGGGCGTCAGCTCGATGCGTCCGCGTTTTGCAATGCCCGCAGCAACTCGTAGCGGGGATGATGGCAGGGGAGATCGGTTTCGTGGTGGGCGATGAGCCAGCAGGTCAACTCCGAACAGCCCGCGGCTTCCGCCCATTCGGCTCCGATGCGGGCGTGTTCAGCCAAAATGTAAAAGGGATAGCGCCAATGGTCGGAGGATGCAGGCGCCGAAAGGGCGCGCCACCAGCCAGGAGCCAACTTTCTGAAAAGCACCTTCAGCGTGCGCTGCCACACGGCCAATCTGGCCGCAGCTTTGCCACAATCATGGATCAGCCCCGCGGCCAGCAAGTCCTCCTGCTCGTAATGATGCTCCAGCAGCCATCGATACACCCGCAGGCTGTGCGCCCGATCCGCATTGCTCATGCGCCGGAACAGCGCCAGCGCCGCCGGAGATAACGCCTCGGCCGCAGGGCCGTCATCCACACGCCGCCAGGGGGCCAAAAGCCCCTCGACCCCGCGATAAAGCCGTTGTCGCAGGGGTGAATGGCTGGGCCGGACCAGATGCGATCTATTTTTGCATGGCTGTTCTTCGTACATCATTGCGCTATGTCCGCCGCTCCGTCAGCCACTTGTCCCGATTGGCGGCGCGGGCGATCTTGCCGCTGGAGGTCTTGATCAGCCATTTGGGGCCCACAATCTTCACATAGCTGACTGTGACCGCGCTTTCTCGGACCACGGCCTGACGGATGGCCCGGGCGATCCGCCTGCGCTCATCCTCAGCCTCCGTATCCGCTTCGGCCACCACAGCGATGAGCTCGGTGCCCTCCCGCTCATCGGGAACGCCAAAGACCACGGCCCGGCCCGGATGCACGCCCGGAACCTGGTTGACGATGGCTTCGATGTCCTGGGGGTAGATGTTCTTCCCCGCGTTGATGATCAAATCCTTCTTTCGGCCCACGATGTACACCTCGCCATCGGCCATGTAGCCCATGTCGCCGGTGAGATACCAGCCATCGACGAAAGGCTGAAGGTCCGGACGCTTGTAATAGCCGGTCAACATGCAATCGCTGCGCACGGCGATCTCGCCCACCCGACGTTCGGGCAGCGGGCGACCCTGGTCATCCAGCACCTGGGTCTGGGTGTTGGGGATGGCGGGGCCGCAGGAAACCAGGGTGATGGTCGCCGCATCACCTTGCGCTGGGAGAGCCCGCCGCTCCTCCTCCAGCTTTCGCCGGTCGATGACATCCAGCCGGGGCGGGCGACCGGGCGGGGTCTGGGTGACCGCGAAGGTGTTTTCGGCCATGGCGTAACTCACTGCCAGCATCTCGGCCCGCGCGCCCATCGCACCGAAGCGCTGCAAGAAAAGCTGATGGCTGTCGTGGCGCACCGGCTCGGAGCAGTTGATGAACATGCGCATGGAATCCAGCCGCAGGCCTGCGAGATCGCGGCCGCGGATGCGGCGGGCCAGATGGTTGTAAGCGAAATTGGGCAGCCAGGTCAGGGTTCCCCGGTATTCGTGGATGGCCCGAAACAGCAGCGCGGGATGTTTCACCCAATCGAAGGGCGACATGAGGATGAGCGGAACGCCCTGCACCAGGGGCTGGATGAAACCGGCGATGAGGCCCATGTCGTGATACAGGGGCAGCCAGCTCACGATGACGTCATCATCGCTCAGCTCGATGGCCCGGGAGTAGCTGGCGAGCTGGTTCAGCACGGCCCGATGGCTGAGGGCCACGCCCTTTTGCAGACCGGTCGTGCCGCTGGAATGCTGCAAAAAGGCCACTTCCTCCGCCTGGGGCTGATGAGGGTGAAAATCGTCCCCGCCCGCCGCGGCCAGCCCGGCCAGTTGGCTGGACCCCACCACCGGACAGGTCGCGGTGCGGGCCATCACCGGCGCGAACTCGTCGCTGGTGAAGATGAGGCGCACGCCCGAGCGGGCGATAAGCTCGTTCATGTTCCGCATGTAAACGTCCGGGGCCAGTTTCTCCGTCAGGGTGGGAAACATGGCGGGGATCGCGCCCATGCGCAGCGCCCCCCAGAACGCGTAAATGCTCTCCAGATTTTGGGTGTGCGCGATGAGCGCCAGGTCGCGCGGGCCCACGCCCAATCGCGCCAGCCCCGCGGCGTAAGCCCTGGTTCGGGCCTGAAAATCGGCGCGGGTGACTGTTATCGGCGCGGCGTCGGTGGCGACGAAGATGATGACCGGCTCGTCGCGGTCATCGGGCCGCAGGGCCGCCGCATCCAGCAAGGTGGCGTAATTGGCGCGGGTTTCCAGGGTGAGCATAGTCGCAGCTCTCAGCCTCGCAGCACCCGGGCCGTCATCTGATTCAACGTGTCCATCTTGTCCACCGTCAGATCCGGGTCAGGAATGTAAACGCCGAATTCCTGCTCCACGAACACGGCGAAGTCGGCCAGGGCGAAGGAATCCATCAGCCCGCCGGTAATGACGCCCTCGTCATCCTCCAGGGGATAATCGGGGTCGCGAATGAGTTCGTGGGTGATGTAGGTGCGGATTTTCTCCCGCACGACTTTTTCATCGAGTTGCGTCATGGGAATGCTCCAGGGGTGAATTTTGTCCGGCAAGGCCCGATTATACCCCTCCGGCTTCTCCAAAGACAAACAAAGCCCCCTCGACGTGCATGGTCGAGAGGGCTGGCGATTGCGTTAGGCATTATCAGGAGCAAGAAAATCTTTGCTCACGCCCGGCGTCCTGCTGCTGACAAAGCTTAAAGATTAATGATCGATGATTAAAGACTAAATCAGCGTGGATTTCACTTTAATCATCAATCATTGATCATTGATCCGGACATGATTGAGCGAAATGCGGGAAGTCCGCCTGACGGTAGGTTATTCCAATCATGCTCGTTAGAAGTGATGCCGCAGCGCCCGCAACTGCCGGAACAGCTCCTTCTCCTGCTCGGTCAGGTTCTTGGGCAGCTTGGCGGAGACCTCCACGTAAAGATCGCCGCGCTGGTCGGGCCTTTTGACATTGGGCATGCCCTTGCCCCGAAGCCGGAAGACCTTGCCGTTGTCGGTCTCGGGCGGGATGTTGAGGATGAGGGGGCGATCCAGAGTGGGCACCTGCACCTCGCCACCCAGGATCATGGTGTAGAGGTCCACGGGCAGCTTCAGCCGCAGGTTGTCGCCCTCCCGCTGGAAGCGGGCGTGGGGCAGGACGTTGATCTTCAGGTAGAGATCGCCCGGCTTGCCGCCGTTGCGGCCCGGTTCGCCCTTGCCCGCCACCCGCACCCGAGAGCCGGTCTTGACGCCCTTAGGGATTTTGACCTCGATGCGTTCATCGCCCAATTGCAATGTGCGAGACGAGCCGTGGTAGGCCTCCTCCAGGGTGATGTCCACCGGATGCTCGATGTCGCGGCCGCGGATGGGGCGGGTTCGGCCTGAGGTGCGGGCGCCGCCAAAGCCGAAATCATTGAAGCCAGCGCCCGTTCCCCGAGCGCCGCGCGCGCCCATGCCGAACAGAGTCTCGAAGAAATCGGAGAACCCGCCCGAGCCGCCGCCGAAGATCTCCTCGAATTCTTCGGGCGAGACGGTGCGGTAGCTGGGGCCGCCGCCAGGCGCGCCGCCCGCGCCCTGAGCGCCGTACTGCCGCCAGAAATCCTCGGGGCGGCCCCCCGCGCCGGTGAAGTTCTTCCACTGCGCCCCGAATTGATCATACTTCTTGCGCTTTTCGGGATCCGAGAGCACCTCATAGGCCTCATTGATCTCCTTGAACTTCTCCTCGGCCTTGGGATCGTTGGGATTGGCGTCGGGGTGATATTGGCGGGCCAGCTTGCGATAGGCCTTTTTTATCTCTTTCTCGGTGGCGTTTTTCGATACGCCGAGAATTTTGTAGTAGTCTTTGTATTCCATAACACCTCACGGTGAAGGTTAATGATTAAAGATTGATGATTAAAGCGAGGGATGGCTGGGATTGTCGGGGTGGGAGCGTCTTTAATCATTCATCATTGATCTTATGCCGCCACTAGCACGCGCGCGGGACGAATGACCCGGCCATCGATAGTATAGCCCCGCTGCATGACTTTCGCCACATGGCCGCTGGGCGTTTCGGGATCGTCGACGACGCCCACGGCTTCGTGCAGCTCGGGGTTGAACTCCTCGCCCGCGGGATCGATGACCTGCACGCCGTACTTGCCCAGGGTGTCGAGAAAAGCCTTGAGGGTCAGCTCGACGCCCTGGCGCAAAGCGTCATCCCTCGCGCCCCCGCCGCTGTGGGCCAGGGCCGCTTCCAGATGATCGGCCAGGGGCAGGAAATCCTGCAGCATCCGGACGCGCAGATCATCATGGCGCTGGGTGTAGCGCTTTTCGATGCGTTTCTTTGTATTTTCGAGATCAGCCTGCAGGCGGGCGAATTGCTCCTGCCAGTTGACCTCCTGCTGCTGATCGATTTGGTCTGTGGAGATGGGTTGGGTGCGTTCTTGTTGTTGGTTCATGGCTGGTTGTTCGTCCTCTTGCGGAATTTCCGGCGCGGGCGCTTCCTCCTGTGCGGGTTCTCCGGCCCGGCGCACCTTGATGCGTTTGACGGGCCTGCTGCGCCGGATGATGTAAGGGTTGTTGCGAGGATCGAGGGGGTTGCGATAGTAGGGATCAAATGGAGACATAATTGATTGCGACGAATAATTGCAACAGGCTTTTGGAGAAGGTATTGGAGATAGCGGGTATTGGGTATTGGTAATTTGTCCGGCGGACGTTACCCAATATCCAATCACTAATATCCACGCTCAAACAAAACGGGCGGAAGTCATGGCGACTCCCGCCCGCGTGGGGTCTGGGAAACCGCGGGCCACGCCCGCAGCAGGGCGGGACGTGACCTGCGGAGAGTTTTAGACTTCCCGGAAGTCGCCTTCGACGACCTCTTCATCGCCGCCGGCCGGGCCGGGTTCGGGGCCTGCAGCGCCGCCGTCGGCGCCCGGGGTCGGGCCTGCGGCCTGCTGGCTGTAGAGCTGCTGGCTCAGCGCATGGCTGGCCTGCTGCAGTTGCTCGGTCAGGCTGCGGATGCGATCGGCGTCGTCGCCTTCCATCGCCTGCTTCAGCTCGGCGATCAGGTTCTCGATCTGGCCCTTCTCGGTGACGGGAACCTTGTCGCCTAGCTCCTTCAGCATCTTCTCTGTGGCGTACACCGTGCTGTCTGCGGTGTTGCGGGCGTCGATGAGCTTGCGACGGGCCTCGTCTTCCTGCTCGTGGGCCTTGGCTTCCCGCACCATCTGCTCCACCTCTTCCTCACTGAGGTTGGTGGTGGCAGTGATCTTGATGCCGGTTTCCTTGCCCGTGGCCTTGTCCTTCGCGGTCACATGCAGGATGCCGTTGGCGTCGATGTCGAAGGTGACCTCAATCTGAGGCACGCCGCGAGGCGCGGGCGGGATGCCATCCAGGCGGAAGGTGCCCAGGAGCTTGTTGTCCTTGGCCAGCGGGCGCTCGCCCTGCAACACGTTGATGTCCACCGCAGTCTGGTTGTCCTCAGCCGTGCTGAAGATCTCGGTCTTGCGGGTGGGAATGGTGGTGTTGCGGGGGATGAGCACCGTCATCACGCCGCCCAGGGTCTCGACGCCCAGGCTCAGCGGGGTCACATCCAGCAGCAGCACGTCCTTGACCTCACCGGCCAGCACGCCCGCCTGGATCGCGGCGCCAATGGCGACCACCTCGTCCGGGTTCACGGTCTTGTTGGGCTCTTTGCCCGTCAGGCTACGAACCAGATCCTGAATCATGGGCATGCGGGTGGAGCCGCCCACCAGGATGACCTCATTCAAGTCGCCCGTCTTGAGACCGGCGTCGCGCAGGGCCTGCTCGAAGGGGCCGCGGCAGCGCTGCACCAGGTCTTCGGTCAGTTGCTCGAACTTGCTGCGGGTGAGCTTGAGCTGCAGGTGCTTGGGGCCCGAGGCGTCGGCCGTGATGAAGGGCAGGTTGATCTCAGTCTCCTTGACGCTGGAGAGCTCGATCTTGGCCTTCTCGGCCGCCTCGCGCAGCCGCTGCAGGGCCTGACGATCCTGACTCAGGTCAATGCCCTGGTCCTTCTTGAACTCCTGCACCATCCACTGGACGATGCGCTCATCCCAGTCGTCGCCACCCAGGTGGGTGTCGCCAGCGGTGGACTTCACCTCAATGACGCCGTCGCCCACTTCCAGAACGGAGACGTCGAAGGTGCCGCCACCCAAGTCGAAGACCAGGATGGTCTCTTCCTTCTTCTTGTCCAGCCCATAAGCCAAAGCGGCCGCGGTGGGCTCGTTGATGATGCGCTTCACTTCCAGGCCCGCGATTTTGCCTGCGTCCTTGGTGGCCTGGCGCTGGCTGTCGTTGAAGTAAGCGGGCACGGTGATGACCGCAGCCGTAACCGGCTCGCCCAGGTAGGCTTCCGCATCCTTCTTCAGCTTGGCCAGGATCATGGCGCTGATCTCCTGCGGGGTGAAGGTCTTGCCCACCACAGGAGCCTCGACCCGGGCGTCGCCGTTGGGTCCGGGCACGATCTTGTAAGGCACCATCTCCATGGTGCGCTTTGTCTCGGGGTCGTCGTAGCGGCGCCCCATGAGGCGTTTGATGGAGAAGAAAGTATTTTCGGGATTGACGATAGCCTGGCGCTTGGCAGTCGTGCCCACCAGACGCTCGCCATTTTTATTGAAAGCAACCACAGAAGGAGTTGTGCGACCACCCTCTGCATTCGGAATCACCGTCACATCACCGCCTTCCATCACGGCGATAACGCTGTTGGTTGTGCCGAGGTCGATACCTACGATTTTAGCCATTGTTCAGAAATCCTCCTCAGGATATTTTTCGGGTTGATAATTGCTTACGGGCGTGACGAAATATCCGCCCGATGATTTGCTGTCTTTAGAATACAGCCTGAGTATATGCACGATATTAGGATTGCATTAGCGAAGTATATGAGATGATGCACAGAGCGATGGACGAACAAAAGTTATGGCGCTCCAATTCGGCCTACGGGAACAACATGAGACCAGAGGACGATAAGCCCGCCAAAAGCTATAATCGCTACAGCGCCACCCGTGGCGAATTAAAAACTCTCGAGCGCCAGATTTGTCAAATTTCAGGTTTTGCGGGATAATGGTTTATGGTAATAGCAGTTGCAGCATTTTTTCAGCAATGCTGTTGGTGAAGGAGCTTGCATACAGCTTGTTAACCTGGGTAAAGCAGGCTTTATGCGCTTCGCGCATTGACATGATAATTTTACTCTCGCCACAGCTTAAATTTGTCGGCATTCGGTTCTTCTCAATCCCGATGAACTTGTGAGCATCGCGCCTTTGGGGACGGTTCGGATTTCGCGCACTGAAGACGTCCCTCATCTCGTCCTACATCTACATTGGCAAATAGCTGGTCATGCAGATGCTGACGCGCGCTTTTTGATATGGGCGGAACATAGCGGTTCTCCTCCCAAACGTCGGCGCGGCCGGCGCGCCGTCCACCCTAAACCTCGTCCGCATCCTTTCGCCCTTGATGATCAAACGCTCATTCGACAGCAATTGCAGCGCCTCGATAAATCCTTGATCACCCAGGGCGAGACCTCCTTCATCCTGCAATTGCCCGCCACGCGCACCGGGCCATTGCCTTCACCCCAGTTAATCCAGGATTGGGATCTGGATTTGACGGACGTGAGGCTGGAGCCCTGGATCATCCTGGGCACACGGGCCCCCTTTCTCAGCATTTTGGATATTCTGCGTCGCACCAACGATTGTGATTGCCCCAGCCACTTGATACTGGGCAGCGATTTCGTCTATTGGCGGCGGGCCCTTGTCATGGGCCTCGAGATCCTCAGTCAGCAACATTATGCGCCGTCGCTTGTGCAAAGAGACGACGATATTGTGGCGTTGTGGCGTCCCGTCTTTGAATCTCCCGCTGTCAAAGAAAAACTGCATGTCCTGGCGACAGCCATGCCCCCGATCTGCCGGTCGGAACTCAATCAGCAGGGGAAGGAAATATCATCCATCGAGTTGCTGCAATCATTTCTTTCGCAAATGGTGGATACGCTGGTTCGCATCTGGGGAGCAGATGCGCCTCATCGCATCGCCTATTTGCACAATAGCAACGGCGTGGCAGACTGGATGAAAGCATTGGTGCAACCAAGCGGCGTCATCCCCAATCCGGGCGGACAATTGCAACTGCTGGTTTCGCAAGTGGAGGATTGGCAACGGAATTTGCTGCCCGCAGGCAGTACGCAATACGCCATCGCCTTTCGCCTGGAGCCGCCGCCTCCCAACCCCAACGGAAAAACCTGGCATGTTCCCGAGGGAGGATGGCGGCTTCGTTACTATTTGCAATCTCGCTCCAACCCGGATGTGCTCATTCCAGCCTCCCAGGTGTGGCAAACGCAGGAAGAAACGCTCATCACCCAGGGGCTCCGCTTCGATCATCCACAAGAGAATCTGCTGAAGGGATTGGGGCTGGCGGCCAACATCTTTTCTCCCATCGAAAAAAGCCTGCGCTCGGCGACTCCCACTTCGGTGGATCTGACCACCAGAGAAGTCTACGAGTTTCTCCGAGAAGCCGTCCCATTGTTACAGCAAAGCGGTTTCCACATCATTTTGCCATCGTGGTGGGAACAGGCGGGCGCTCGTTTGGGGCTCAGGCTTTATCTTCGCCCCATCACCCCCGAACCGGTGGATGTGACGCGCGAACCGCCGCCGCCAGAAAAGCCCATCGCCTACCTGTGGGAGCTGGTGCTGGGCGACACGCCTCTCACCCGCGAGGCCTTCATCGATCTGGTCAATCTTAGTTCGCCACTGGTGCAGCAGAATGGCCATTGGTTGCGCCTGGACCCGGAACAGATCGAGGCCGCACAACGTTTTTGGGAGCGGCACTCCTTCGAGGGTCGTCTCACGCTGCTTCATGGCATCCGAGTCGCTCTCTCCTTCGATGAGCACACAAATGTCTCGGGATTGCCAATCCACAAGATTTTGTTGGCGGGGTGGCTGCCCGAATTGCTCCGTCGCCTGGGCTCGGGTGATGACTTCTTGCGGCAGTCGCCTCAGCCCTCTGATCTGAAAGGAGAGCTTCGCCCCTACCAACGTTACGGCGCGGCCTGGCTGCGAGAGCATTACCACCGCGGTCTGGGGGCCATCCTTGCAGACGACATGGGCCTGGGCAAATCGGTGCAGACCATCGCCTTTTTGCTGCACGAAAGGGCGGAGCGAGGCGCGTTGCCCGGCCCCACCCTGTTGGTTTGTCCCACGTCATTGCTGGGCAACTGGCGGCGCGAGATTCAACGATTTGCGCCCTCGCTGAGCATGTACACCCATTACGGGCCCGATCGCGCCCGGGATCAGGCGTTTTTCGACGCCATCGAGCATCAGGATATCGTCCTCACCAGCTATGCTTTGGCCCGTCGCGACGCAGATTTTCTGGAGCGTCGCCAGTGGTTCGGCGTGATCCTCGATGAAGCCCAGATGATCAAAAATCCGAACGCGCAAGTCACGCGCGCCGTCAATCGATTCCCCGCGGTTTACCGGTTCGCCCTCACAGGCACGCCCATCGAGAATCGTCTTTCCGAACTCTGGTCCATCTTCAATTTCATCGATCGCGGCTATCTGGGCAGTCGGGCAAAATTCCGCAAAGAATTCGCCCTGCCCATCGAAAACTATCAGGACGCGGTGGCGCTGGCCCGGCTGCAGCGCATGGTGAAGCCCTTTATCCTCCGCCGCCTGAAGACGGACCCTACCGTGATCCAGGACCTGCCCGAACGGCTGGAGATGGACGTGTATTGCACGCCCTCCGATGAGCAGATCGAGCTGTATCAGAAGGTGGTGGACGAAGGACTGCCCCGCATCGCCGACGCCACAGGCAGCGCCCGACGCATCCACGTCTTCAACCTACTCACCAAACTCAAGCAGATTCTCAACCATCCCGTCCAATATCTTTACAAAATCGGCCCCAACAACATCCCCGATGAGCCTCTAAGCGGGCGCAGCGGCAAGCTGGATCGTCTCACCGCCATGCTGGAGGAAGTGCTGGAGGTGGGGGACAAAGCCCTGATCTTCACCCAGTTCGCGGAGATGGGCTATCTGCTCAGCGAGCATATTCGAAACGAGCTGGAAACGCCCGTGCTCTACCTGCATGGCGGCGTGCCCGGCAGCAAACGCCAACAGATGGTCAACCGCTTCCAGGAAGACCCCCACGCACCTCCCATCTTCATCCTCACCCTCAAGGCTGGCGGCCTGGGCCTGAATCTCACCGCGGCCAACCATGTCTTCCACTACGATCGCTGGTGGAACCCCGCGGTGGAAAAACAGGCTGCGGATCGCATCTTCCGCATCGGCCAGACCCAAAACGTGCAAATCCACAAATTCGTCACCGCCGGCACCCTGGAAGAAAGCATCCAGGAGATGCTGGCCCGCAAGAAACATCTGGCCGAATCGATCATTGGCTCGGATGAAGGGTGGCTGGCCGCACTCACTGACGACGAATTGGTCGATCTCCTCTCCCTGCATCAAGAAAAGCTGTTCTGAGCGCACAAACTCTTCTTATGTCTCACACATCCTGGTCCGAAGCCTGGCTCGACGCCCTCCTGGCCTTCTCGCATCCTGGACGCATGCGCCGGGGACGGCGATTCGCCCAGGAAGGACTCATAAAGAACGTGGATGTCAAGCCCGGAAAGATCGACGCGCGGGTGAAGGACGGGCGAAAGTTGTTCGAAGTGACCATCCAGTTTCCGCCGCTGGACGACGCCAGTTGGGAGAAGATCGTGGACAAACTGGCCAGCCAGGCTATCTATAGCGCCCGGCTGCTCAGCGGCGAGATCCCGCCCGAGGTGATGGAGGTGTTCGAGGAGACTCGCGCCCCCCTCTTTCCCACCGCTGATAAACTGGAAGCGAATTGCACCTGCCCCGACTGGGAAACCCCCTGCAAGCACACCGCGGGCGTCTATTACTATCTGGCCGATCAATTCGAACAAGACCCCTTCCTGCTATTCTACTTTCGCGGGCGTTCTAAAGCCGAAATCATGGACGCCCTGCGCGCCCGTCGCGCCGGCACCCGCCCCAAAACCGAGGAGACAGACGTCATCCAGTGGGGGGATGAGCCGCTGGATGAGCAACTCAATCGCTTTTGGGAGATCGGAGAAGCATTGAGCGGCGTGACGTTTCACATCGCCAGGCCATCGGCGCCTCTTCTCCATTTCAAACGGCTGGGGCGTCCGCCATTCACCGATATCGATCTCTACACATTGCTAAAACCCATCTATCAAACAGTAACAGACAAAACAATATCCTGGGCTCACCAGAAATCGGATGACAAAACATGACAGAAAGCGCAATCAAAGCCATTCAAGAAGAGCTGTTTCGCCACTTCACCCGTTTCGACGTCGGCGCCTTACGAGCGCTGCTGAAAATGGTCGGGCATCCCAGTCCCGGCGAAATGAGGCGGGATGAGGCGATCTTCTACCTGATACAACGGTTGCAGAGCAAAGCCTCTCTGCGCGAACTATGGGACAAACTCTCGCCCATCACACAAAAGGCGCTTAGCGTCACCGTGCACACCACCGACGGCGCCTACCGGCCCGATCTGGTGCGTTTGCGCTATGGCCAGGCGCCGCCCGCGCCGCAACGCTACTGGAGCGGCTACATCCCCACCGAACTGGATCTATTCCTGGGCGAAGATCAAAAAATCCTGCCCGAGCTGTATCCCCTGCTGCGGGTCGTGGCCCCCAAGCCCGAGAAATGGGAGATGCCCGTGCATCCCGAGCCTCCCCCCCGCTACGAATCCATCGGCTTCGAACGCAGCCCGGGCGCCGAGGTGGGCCTGCAAGACCTGACCGCTGTTCTGGCACTGGTCGCCCAGGGTGAAATCCTGGTCAACGACCGCATGTTTCCCACCCACGAAAGCATTCAGCGTATCCTCGACAGCCTGGCGAATGGCGATTTTTTCAAAACCGAAAACCTCAAAGACCTGTACGAGACCATCAAGCCTGTTGGGTTAATCCGATTCATCCTGGGAAGTGGATGGGTCAAACTGGGAGCTCGCACCGGCTACAACAACATCCTCCAGCTTTCGCCTGTGGGATGGGAATGGCTCATTGGCCCCAGCTCTGACTTGCTGCTCGACGCCCTGGAAAACTGGGTCAACAGCGATCTATATGACGAGATAGACCGAATCGACCATCTGCGCAACGCAGCCCGCCCAGGCGAAAATCGCACGCCGCCCAAAGAACGCCGCGACAGCATCATCGAGACCCTCTCCTGGAGCCCCCGCGGCGAATGGCTCAGCGTGGATGATTTCTTCACAGCGCTCAAACTGTGGCAGCATGATTTCGAGGTGGACCCCGATCTGGACTCCATTGACGACATCAACGGCCGCAAAATGAGCATCCAGGAGCTCAAAGATCCCTGGCGGGCGGTGCAAGGCGCTTACACGCTGGTGGTTCTTTTCGAGATTCTGGGCAGTCTGGGCGCGTTGGATCTAGCTTACACCGAACCGCAACACGCGCCTCCTTTCCTGGATGCGCCCACCGAAAGCTGGCAGCGCCCGGCCCAACCCTACACCCGCTACGACGGCCTCACCTATTTCCGCATCAACGACCTGGGCGCATATCTCTTCGGCCACAGCCGACGCTACAACATCCCGCGTAGCTGCTCCGAGCGATTCTTCATCATCGATGAATCCTACACATTCCAGCCTGTCCGCCAGCCGCTGTTGCCCTACCAGCGCGAGATTTTGCCGCTGGTGGGATCGAAGGGCAAAGATGGGCAGTTCCATCTGGACAAAGCCGCCTGGTTGCAAGCCCAACACCGGGAAAACACCCTGAAAGAACGCAAAGAGCTGCTCCTCGCCCGTCACGACGGCCCCCTCTCGCCAGTGGTGGAAGACTGGCTGGA
>JALXAF010000322.1 GCA_026992375.1 Anaerolineae bacterium | reverse complement strand
TTTGCGACATGTTGGCGTCGTAATGCTGGCCGGTGTGCACCAGGAATTCGTTTATGCCCGCGGCCTGCAATGCCCGGCTGACCGGCGCGGCTTTGATGAATTGGGGCCGGGCCCCGACAACGGTGAGTATCTTCATAGCATTTCCTCGATGCGGGCGATTTCGCGGTCGATGCGCTCCTCCCACGTGAATAGATTTTCGTCGGCGTAGCGGGCGGCGTTGGCGCCCATCTGCGCCCGCAAAGCGTCATCCTGCAACAGCGTCAGCAGCGCCTCGGGAATTTGTTCGAGCTGGTCGGGAGGAATGAGCATCCCGTTTTCGCCATGATGCACCACCTCTGCGGTGCGCCCGTTATCCAGCGCCGCCACCGGCAGGCCGCAGAGCATGGCCTCCAGGGTGCTGTTGCCGATGTTGCCGTAATCGTAGAACGCGGTAAAAATGTCGGCGGCGTGAAAGTAAGCGGCCAAACGATCCCGGGCGACAAAGCCCTCGAAGCGGACCGCGTCGGCGACGCCTAACCGCCGGGCCAGGGTTTCCAATTCGCCCCGCATGGGACCATCGCCCAGGATGAGCACGCGGGTTTCAGGCGCTCGGGCCAGCACCGCGGGCAGGGCGTCGAGCAAGCGTTCGGGATGTTTCCAATTGACAAGTTGCGAGACCCACAAAATGAGTGGAGCCTGCGGTGGCAGATTCATCGTCCGCCGTAGCGCTTTTTTATCGAAAGTTTGCTGAAAAACGGCTTTGTCGATGCCGTTGCGGAGCAGCCAGATGCGCTCTGGGGTAACGCCCAACTGCTGGTGGATGTCCTGGGCCGAGATGGTGCTATCGTCAGTAACGATAATCGCCCGAGAAGGAAGCTTGAAGGCCAGCAGTTCATCGAATCTGGCCAGATAGAGGGTCAGGCGGGAGCCCCGCCATTGGGTGATGGGGCTGCCCATGATGCGGGAGAAGAGAGGCAAGCCCAGGCTGCGGGCCACGCGCCAGGCCGGAGGAATGCCAGGATTGTTGATCCCGTAGAGCAAGATGGGGGGATGTTTCCGGGCCACTTCTTTCGCCCGCCGCGCTGCTCCCCACACAAAACTCAACCAAAAGGCGCGGAAGCTAAGATGCCGCCGCCATGCGCCCCGGTTCTGAGAAATGTGGGTGAGGAAGGAGTGAAACGCGTCGAACTGGCCCGCGCCGGGCGCAATGGCCGGGCGAAAGTAGTGGATGTGAATGCCCTGCCATTCATCCTCGCCCAGGCCGGGCCGGTTGGTGGCGGTGACCACGTGCACATCGTAGCCCGCCCGCTGGAAGCCTTCCAGAAGGGCGTACACGGTGCGTTTGCCCCGCCACGGGCCGCCCTCCCAGATGAAGGGTGTGATTACCAGAATGTTTTTCATCATGCAAGGAGGCGGGCGTAGAGGTCGAGAAGTTTTTTCATTTCGGTTTCGGCGTTGAGTTCTGTGGCGGCTTGCAGCGACCGTCGTTTCATGGCGTCGATATCGGCCGCAGCCAGGGCGTTGAGTTGGCGGGCCAGGCTGGCGGGCTCGAAATCTTCCGCCACCACGCCGACTCCGTACTTTTCCACCAGCGCAGCCATGGCGGGCGAAGGGCCAATGGCCACAGCCAGCCCCGCCATGATGAATTCGAAGAATTTGTTGGGCAGGGCCATGGCTTGATTGTAATTAACCGGATTTAATAGGTAGATGCCCATATCGTAATCATTGATGATAGCGCTGATTGCGTCGGGCGGCGCAGGAGGCCGAAACTGCACGCGTTCGGGGGCGATGGCGGCGGCGAGACGTTCAAGTTGAGGCAGATAGCCGGGCGTGCCAGGCAGCAGCATAAAATCCAGCGTAAACCGGTCATCGACCAGAGCGATAGTTTGGATCATGCGCTCCAGGCGTCGTTCTTTCATGGCGGAGCCATGGTGTATAAGACGGATGCGCTCCGGTTCGACAGGATGGAATGGGAGGCGTTGATAAGCTGGAATGTTGCGAACGACTCCCACTTTTTCAAGCCCGAATTGTTTTTCATACCGTCGGGCGATGTGCGACTCCACCGTGATCATGGCGTCGGCCCGCGGGGCGTAGGCGGCGATGATGTAGGCGTAGAGAGGCTGGGCCAGGATGCGCCAGGTCAGAGAATCGGCGCGTTGCTCGGGGCTGTATTCGTGGGCGTCGAAGAGAACTTTGGCGCCGGTTTGGCGGGCGGCGGCGATGGCAATGGGCAGGGCGATGGCTTCGTTGGCGTGAATGAGATCGGGCCGGGCGGCGATGACGGCCTGCAAAGCCTGATGATGATCGGGTTTGGCCCAGTACCATCGTTCGAAGGCTCGCCGCGTGATGCGTCCGCCCAGCATCCGGGCCGCCTGCATGAACCGCTGCGCTGGCGGCATAACCACGCGCTGCACGGGCCGCATGACGACATGCGGGCGTTCTTTATCCAGCCGCCCCCAGCCCACCACGGTGATGTCATACTCCCGGGCGGCGTATTCGATCTGGCGCAGGACGCGGCCATCCTGATGGATGGTGGAAAGGGAGAGGATGGTGAGACGACGTTTCATGTCAGGACAGGGGGGCGTTGAGAAATCGGCGCAGAATTTGAAACCAGGGGCGCCAAGCGTAGTATAATTTGTTATGCCATAACAGATGAAGCTCTCCCTCCACCTGGGCCGCGCGTTGCGCTAGTTTCTGCATCCGTCTCAGGGCTTCATCAGCCGTCAAGTTACGGTAGCTCTTCAGCGTGCCATCCATGATGTGTAGAGGACGTTCGATGATAGGAATCGCTTCATCGGCAAGAATATCGAAGACAGGGAAGGAATGGGCTGTGCCACAGCGGAAACCATCCATGTCAGCGTATCCCAAAGTTGCGTCTTCTCGGATGCCCGCCCTGACGGCAATACGCCAAGTGTCAGGAACGCGAAAGCGTAGGTAGTGTTGTCGGGCGTGGTGCACAACCTCGCCCAGCGCCTGTTCCAGCCTGTTTTTTTCTGTTCGATAACGTTGGAAATCGAGATATGTGTAATAGCCGGGATGAACGCCAATAATGTGCCCCCTACGGGCCAGGCGTTGCAAGCGCCGCGTCAGCGCTGGCGTTGTGACAGTGAATCCCTCGTCAAAGAGATTGGGTGTGGCGGCCATGATATAAAATGTAGCCCGATCACCACGCATCTCCGTCATGTTTGCCAAGTCATCTAAAACTGTAAGATAAGGATTTCTATCTATCAAAAGCCGTCCAGTAGCAAAGTCACGCACATCCTCCAGCGCCCATCTGGGCCGCTTTTGCCGCCACAGATTGTTAGCAGTTTGACGTAGCGCTTCGTTGGCAGTAAGAAAGCGTCGTAAATGATCGATGTCGTGGCTGAGGTGTAGATGAAAGGTGCGGCGTCGAGGCTGCCAGGATGGACGCTGGCGTTGCAGCCAGGCCCGCAGGATCATGGCGTAACGGTCGACGATGGGCTGATCCAGGAATCCCTGACGGTAGGCCGTGGACGCGATTGCAGGGAAACGGTCATGTTCATCTCGCCGAGGCAGGACGATCTCTTCCCATCGGGTGAGCATGAACAGAGTGGCGGCGATGAGATCGACGCGAAAAATAATGCTGCCATCCCCCCTTACCCTGATTAGAGGCTTATCTCTATCGGCGTCGCTCCAGAAAAGGATGGGGACAGGATCGTGAAACGGCAGTGGGTATCCGGATGGAAACAGTGTCGCCGCGGGAAGCCAGTCCAACTGTCCGACGGGCAGTTGGAGCAACCGGGACCAGGCGTGGGGGGCGGCGGGAACGATGATGACGCCCGGCTCGGGAAGCGGCGCATTGGCCGGGCCGTACGCATACGGCGGGGCCAGGTCCTCGGCTCCGGCGATGTCCAGCAGCCGTTCCCAGGCATAGGCGATAGCGTTGGGGGTGATGGCGGGATCGATCATGATTTGCGAAACATCTGTCGCCAAGAACGCAGATCGCGACGCATGCGAAAGGCCAGCGAATTCACTTTGGTGATACGGAAATAGGGTGTTTGGCGAGCCCCGAAGGAGCGAAAAAAACGCTCCACGCCCGGAATCATCGAGCCTTCGAAATCGAAGCTGCGGCTGACTGTGGACGCGAACTGAATGGCCTCCCATAAGAGCAGGCTGGGAGCGCCGCTGTTCTGTAATTCGGGATCATTGCCGCCCATGAGGTAATAAGCGGACTGGTCGTCCCACACCAGGTACAGCGCTGCGTGAATGCGGCCCCGGGCGTCTTCTGCAAAAAAGATGCGGCGCTGGTTTCGTTGGGCGCAAGCCGCGTCGATGCTGGTCAGATAAGCCAGATCGTAGGGGGCGTTCATGTTCTGGCGCTGGAAAGTGAGCTGGTTGAGCCGCCACAGAGCCTCCAATCCCAGATCATCCCGGACGATCACCTGTTTTTGGGCTTTACGGACAGCCCGTTTGATGCTGGGCCGGAACGCGTCCCAAACCTGGTCCAGGTTTTCCAGGTCTTCGATGACATAGGTGTAGTAGGTGGTCTGCTGGAAGCCCTGCCAGTGGAATGGCAGCCAATTGGTGATACGATGGTGGAATCGTTGGGAGAAGAAATCGAAGGACGGAAGTTGCTGGATCAATGCGTCCAGGAGTTGATGCTCGCGAGAGAGCCGTGTGGCGTATTTGCCGGGCAAAGGCGCGAGCCACGGGCCCAGATGAGGTGTGAGCAGGGGCATGTCCAGCAGCGTCAGGCTGCGATGCCGACGGAGGATGTAGGGCATTCGGGCGATGACGCGGCCGTTTTCCGCCACTGTGGCCGCGTCCCACTGCCCGGGAGCAACGGCGTCCAGCCACCAATCCTGAACGAAGATCGATCCTGGCAAGGTGTGATCAGTCATGGGCGTGGGGCGAGGAGTCGGGCAGTCTGTGTTGCCGGGATGTTAGGTAGGTGCGGAGC
>JALXAF010000321.1 GCA_026992375.1 Anaerolineae bacterium | reverse complement strand
TGGAGGTGCGTCCGCCCACCGCCACCGATCCGGCTGAGCCGGTGGTGACGGCGCTGGATGGGGCTTATCGCGATCTTACGGGCCAGGCGCCCATCTATGGCGGCGTGCCCGGCTCCACCGACGGCACAATCCTTCATTGGAAGAAAAATATCCCTATCGTCACCTGCGGCCCGGGCGATATTCACATTCCTCACCACATCGACGAGTGGGTGAGCATCGAGGAGATCAAGACCGCTGCCCGCATGTACGTCCTGGCCGCGTTGCGCTATCTTGGCGTAGAGGCATGAGTCGGCTCCACAGCAAAAGGTTGTTTCACCACAGAGACACGGAGGACACGGAGAAAATAGTGGCAGTTCACGGAGGAATTACTCTCCAAACCTCGCCTTTTTCTTCCTCCGTGCACTCTGTGCCTCCGTGTTGAAGGTTTTTTCGGTATAGCCATGAGTTGGCTCCACAGCAAAAGGTTGTTTCGCCGCGCGTTGCGACGCGTTATCATCAGAAAACGTCCTATGAAAAACAGCCTTACCGACATCCCCGGCATTCTCGTAGGCCATTGGACATCTCTGGACGCGGGCACAGGGTGCACCGTGGTGTTGTGTCCGCAGGGCGCGGTGGCGGGGGTGGATGTACGCGGGGGCGCGCCCGCGACCCGCGAGACAGATTTGCTGGACCCCACCTGCACCGTGCAGAAGGTTCACGCCATCCTGCTGGGCGGCGGCAGCGCCTTTGGTCTGGCTGCCGCCGATGGCGTGATGCATTGGCTGGAGGCGCATGGATATGGCTTCGATACGGGCGTGGCCCGAGTGCCCATCGTCTCCGCGGCCTGCCTGTTCGATCTTCCGTTGGGACGGGCGGACGTGCGGCCCGGGCCTGAGGAGGGCTACGCCGCGTGCGAGGCGGCCAGCGACACCGCCTCGGCCGAGGGCAATGTGGGCGCGGGAACCGGGGCCGCGGTGGGCAAACTGCTGGGCTTCGGACAAGCGACCAAAGGCGGCCTGGGGTCGGCCAGCCGTCATCTTGGCGGCGGACTGGTGGTTGCTGCGCTCACTGCGGTGAATGCGGTGGGAGATGTAATCGATCCCGCCACAGGACACATTCTGGCCGGAGCCCGCAAGCCCGTGACCGGGGGATTTGTCGATTCAGAATCATTTTTGCAAAGCCTGACAGGGCAAACCATTCAGGATTTGGCTTCCAGCCGGAGCAACACGACTCTGGCTGTGGTGGCCACCAACGCGCGGCTCACCAAAGCTCAGGCTCGCCGCGTGGCGATGATGGCGCACGACGGTCTGGCGCGGGCGATTCGCCCCAGCCATCATCCTTTCGATGGAGACATCGTGTTCGTTTTGGCGACAGGCGAGGTGGAAGGCGATGTAGGCGTGCTGGGCGCGACCGCAGCCGGCGTATTGGCCGATGCTGTCGTGCGGGCTGTGCGCGCAGCCCGATCATTGCATGGGATCCCCGCGGCGCAGGACCTGACGGCCTGACCGCGTATATCCACACCTTTCTTTTCCTCATCCATCTCTTCACTCATACCCAAGGAGGTTCTCATGGAATCAGCTCTTTCGGTGCGACGCATCGTCATCACTGGCATTCTGGCGGCCATCGCTATCCTTTTGGGCGTGACTCGCATCGGGTTCATCCCTGTGCCAAATCTCTCGGGCAATGCCACCATCATGCACGTGCCCGCCATCATCGGCGGAGTCATGGAAGGGCCGTTGGTGGGACTGCTGGTAGGCGGCATCTTTGGCGTCTTTAGCTTCCTTCAGTCATCCATTCCTCTGTTCAAGGATCCGTTGGTCTCGGTGCTGCCCCGGCTGTTCATCGGCGTCACCGCGTTTTACAGCTATGTGGCGTTGCGCAAGCAGAGTGAATATGTGGCGCTGGTTGTAGCGGCAGTCATTGGCACGCTGACGAATACGGTGGGCGTGCTGGGCATGGCTATGCTACGCGGGTATCTCACCTGGGAAGCTATCGTTCCCATTCTGCCGCAAGCTGTGGCCGAAGTTGTCATCGCCGCGGTGCTCACCGTGGCCGTGGTTGCCGCCTGGAAACGGATCGAGGGCGGGAAAAGGGGCTCTTCGGTCTAGCGTATGCAAGCTGTATAGCCACTTCTGTTTCTAGCGATTGGCTGCATTACGCAACGACAAGGGCCTCGGAGGTCTCGCCTGACTTCCGGGGCCTGCTGTTAGAGACTGCTTCGAAAATAGAACGCTTGCTGATTGCTGAAGGTTGGCAAAACCAGCGTCGGGCGAGTCTGCAACGAGCGTGATGCGTAATGCGTGAGGTCGTCACGCATCACGTATCACGCATTACGACCGTCATTTCGAGGGAGCGCAGCGACCGAAAGGTGCGACGCACTTGAGCCTGCGGTAAGTGCGTCGCACCTGATACGACTGTTTTAGTTTTGAGGATAAGTGGCGCCGATGTCCTTTTCGCAACAACTTTTGGCTCGGGTGCACATCTCGCCCTACGCTCTGGCCCGTTCGCCCGGACATGTGGCCGAGCGTTTCGAAACCGTCAGCGACGCCCTAACCGCGACCCTGGCGCTGTTGCGTCCCTTGCCGGAGGGGCTGACGGAGCGGTGGCTGACGGCGTCGCGCGGGCACGTGATCATCGACGCCCGGCGGCATGGCTTCACGGCAGGCGAGAGTCGATTTCGGGGGCGGGCCTTGCAGGATGCGGCCTGGGTGCGGCTCGTTTTGCTGGTGGATGACCCAGTCTCCTATCTCACGCCAGTTGGTGCGCTCATCGCCCGCATCAGCGGCTGGGGCCGACCCAACGCCTGTGCGGACCATCGCTGGCGGGATTTCGAACGCGGGGTGCAATCGGGTTTCGCCGCGGGGTATGGGCGCAGCGAAGCTGCGCGGGCCGACGTGAATGCGTATCTGGCCGAGGGCGTGGCCTGGTATTTGGCCGATCCTCGCGGCCTGAACATCACTGATCCGCGGCTGTACAAGTTGTTGCGGGCCACGGTGTTCAGCGAGGCGTTTTACTGGATGTGATATTCCGGGGATTGGAGATTTCGAGAGAGATCGGGGATAATGGTCAGTACATCTCCATTTCTTTCAAGGACATTCCATGCGCATCATTCTCTTCACCGGCAAGGGCGGCGTGGGCAAGACCAGCATCAGTGCTGCCACGGCCATCCGCTCCGCCCAGATGGGCCATCGCACTATTGTCGTCTCCACCGATCCCGCTCATTCTCTGGGAGACAGCTTCGATCAAATCATCGGGCCCGAGCCCGGGCAACTGGCCCCCAATCTGTGGGCGCAGGAGATCGATCTGCTTCATCAGATGGAACAGAATTGGGGCGCGGTACAGCAATATCTGGCCGCCCTGTTCGCCTGGCGCGGCATGGATGGCATGATGGCGGAAGAGGCCAGCATCCTGCCGGGCATGGAGGAGTTGGCCAGCCTGTTGCAGATCGGTAGCCTGGCCGGATCAGACGAGTACGATGTGATCGTGGTGGATATGGCTCCCACGGGCGCAACCTTGCAACTGCTGGCCTTTCCCGAAATGGCGACCTGGTACATCGAGAAAATCTTCCCCTTCGAGCGCACGGCCATGAAAATTGCCCGTCCCATCATGCGCTCTGTCTCCGAACTTCCTATGCCCGAAGATGATTTCTTCGATGCGGTGGAATCGTTGGTGCGAGACCTGAGCCGCCTGGAATCCCTGCTCACCGATCGGAATATCAGCAGCGTGCGGCTGGTGGTGAACCCCGAGAAGATGGTGATCAGGGAAGCGCAGCGGGCGTTCACCTATCTCAATCTCTACAATTTGCCCGTGGATGCGGTGATCAGCAACCGGCATCTCCCCGATGAAGTTGAAGACTCCTATCTCGCTCGCTGGAAGGAAAGGCAGGCCCATTACCGTCGGATCATCGAGGAATCTTTCGCACCCCTGCCCGTTTTCTCTGTTCCTCTGCTAGATGTCGAGGTGGTGGGATATGAGATGTTGAACAAACTGGGAGAGATGATTTACGCAGAGGATGATCCCGCCCGGATTTATTATCGGGGCAAGGCGCAGGAATTGATCAAGCAGGGCGATGATTACATCCTATTGCTGCCACTGCCTTTGGTGAAAAAGGGCGACATCAGCCTGCATCGGGGCTCGTACGATGAGCTCATTGTGCGTATCGGCGGCTGGAAACGACACATCAGCCTGCCGTCTTCGTTGACAGGCAAGGATGTGGCGGGCGCCCGCTATCGGGACAATCATCTCGAGATACGATTCATGTCACCCGCTCGATAAGTAATCGTCCAGAATAACTTCCCCTTTTCGCTGCAGCACTGGCCGAGTCATGAACATTGACAAAATAATCCGGGTGTGTCCAATTTCGGTTGGAAGGCTGGGCGACGCAGGTCGCCCTTCAGCACGCAGGGCCCAATAGCACGACTTTAGCCGACGATTTGGCTGGTGGCGAGCGCTAGCCGAATGGTTTCTGTTTTTTGGGGACAGGCCTCCTCCTTTGCTTCCCCCTCCGTTCCGAGACAGGCGGGGGAGGAGATATGGAAGGTTGTTTGCCTTGTCCCGAAGGCGGGCCTGCGCCCGCCAACTCGGCGCTCAACTCATTTTGGACGCATCTGTTGGGAATTGTCGGGACTCTAGTAAGAGAAGTTGCACAACCAGATCGACTCCGTTATAATTTTCTTCATTCAATGGCAGAAGCCATCTTCATTTCTTTCTTCAAACCCGCCATCATCGGAGCAACTGCTTTATGATTATTCGAATCACCTATTCTCACGCCTATCCGGACAAAGTGGCCGACATCCGGGAACTTTATCGCAGTCAGGCGCTTACTGACTTCTTCAATTCTCAGAAAGGACATCGGTTTCATTACCTGCTGGAATCGAAAGAGCCGGGCGAAATCATCTTTCTGACAGCCTGGGATAGTGAGAAAGAGA
>JALXAF010000320.1 GCA_026992375.1 Anaerolineae bacterium | reverse complement strand
GTCATGTTCGAGAAGGTGATCTTCTTCAGCCAGAACATCCCGGAAGAAGTGCTGGTGGCGGTGATGAACATCGACGATCCCGGCTGGCTATCCGATATGATCGTCTCCTCATTGCCCATACCGCTGGACAATCGCCAGTTGATCCTCGAACTCTTCGATCCCGTCGAACGCTTGCGCAAAACCAGTATCTTTTTGGCCGAAGAGCTGGATGTGCTGGAGCTGGAAAACCAGATTCACGAGCAGGTGCAGCGGCAGATGGAGGATTCCCAGCGGGAATACTTCCTGCGAGAACAAATGCGCGCCATTCAGGCCGAGCTGGGTGAGGGCGACGAGTTCAGCCGGGAGATCAACGAATTGCGAGAGCGCATCGAGGCCGCGTCCATGCCCGAGACGGTCAAGGCCAAAGCCAACAAAGAGCTGGCTCGACTCAGCGCCATGCCACCCATGGCCCCCGAAACCAATATCGTCCGCACCTATCTCGATTGGCTGCTGGATTTGCCCTGGGGCCAGCCCGAAAATGGCGATGACATCGACATCTTGCGGGCGGAGGAGGTGCTGGAAGCGCACCACTATGGTCTGAAGAAGGCCAAAGAGCGTATCCTCGAACACATCGCCGTGCGCAAGCTGGCCAAAGACGACATGCGCACCCCCATCCTTTGCTTTGTGGGGCCGCCCGGCACTGGCAAGACCTCTATGGGCAAATCCATCGCCGAAGCCCTGGGCCGCGAATTCGTGCGGGTTTCGCTGGGCGGCGTGCGAGATGAGGCCGAGATTCGGGGGCACCGGCGCACCTACATCGGAGCGCTGCCCGGACGCATCATCCAGACCATGCGCAACGCGGGCGTGGTCAACCCCGTCTTCATGCTGGACGAAGTGGACAAGATGGGCTATGACTTCCGGGGCGATCCCTCGGCCGCGCTGCTGGAGGTGCTGGATCCGGAGCAAAACAACGCGTTCAGCGACCATTACCTGGATGTGCCCTATGATCTCAGCCGCGTGCTTTTCATCACCACGGCCAACAATCCCTACAAAATCCCGGCGCCGCTGCTGGATCGGATGGAAGTCATCGAATTTCCGGGCTACGCGGATTTCGAGAAACGATTGATCGCCCGCAAATTTCTCATCCCCCGCCTGCTAAAGGAGCACGGCCTGAGCCAGGCCAGGCTTAGCATCCCAGACGCCACGCTGGACGAGATCATCCAGCATTACACCTACGAGGCGGGCGTACGCAATCTGGAGCGGGAGATGGCTGCGGTGTTCCGCAAACTGGCCCGCAAACTGGCCGCGGGCCGCAAAATCCGTCATCGCATCACCCCCTCGCTGGTGCGAGAGCTGCTGGGGCCACCTCGCTATGATGACTACAAGCTGGACCCCGAAGATCAGATCGGCGTGGCTACCGGTCTGGCCTGGACCGAAGGCGGCGGCGACGTGATGCAGGTGGAGGCGCTGATCATGCCCGGCAAGGGCAGCCTCATCCTCACCGGCCAGTTGGGCGAGGTGATGCAGGAATCGGCCCAGGCCGCGCTCTCATACGCCCGCAGCCACGCGGCGGATTACGGCTTCGCGGATTTCGATTTCGACAAATTTGACATTCACCTGCACTTCCCCGAAGGAGCCATTCCCAAAGACGGCCCCTCCGCCGGGGTCACCATCGCCACCGCCCTCATCTCCGCCATCACCGGCCGACCGGTGGATCGCACCATGGGCATGACCGGGGAGATCACCCTGCGCGGGCGGGTGCTGGCCATCGGCGGGCTCAAAGAAAAACTGCTCACCGCCCATCGCAATCGCCTCAAAACCATCATCATTCCGCAACGCAATCAAAAAGACCTGGTGGAAGTGCCCAGGCACATCCTCCGGGCTCTGGATATCCGCCTCGTCACCCACCTGGAGCAGGTTTTGGCCCTGGCGCTGCGGCCCGCTGCGCCCGCGCCTGCGCCCGAAACGCCCGTCCCGGTGACGGGCCCCCAGGCGAAATGATTTCCCCGGAGCATCGCTCATGCGCACCATTCTTGCGATTATCGGCATCGTTGTTGCAATTGCCATCTTCGTTTCCCTCTTCCTGAAACCCGACTTGAAAAAACTCCCCGGGCGCAGCAACAAGCAGGAGATCGCTCTAACCATTGATCTGCAGGAGATCAAGCCTGAACAATGGCAGCCCATTTTCGACAAAGGATTGCTACAGATCAACATCGACGATGATCCCGAGCCGGAATGGCTGTTTTTCTACAAAAACGCGGGCGACGCCAATCAGATCGGAGGCGTAATCTACGATGCCCAGAATCAACCCCGCGGCGATCTCAGCATTCCCATCTCGCAGCAATACCCCGCATATCTGGCGCCTTACGCCCTTTTGCCCGACTACACAGCGGGCAAGAACCAGGGCTATATGGGAGACGACACAGTTCTGTATCAGGGAGCCATCGAGAAGAAGCCCGAGACCGAAGACGATAAGACCAGCCCGGAAAAACAGAAGGGCGTCATCCTTGGCGATTATTTGCAAGTGCGCGGCATTTTCCGCCATCGCACCAACCGCTTTTCCATTTCATGGTGGATCGACAAGCAAACCGGCTACGGCGGCGCGCTGGCCTACACGCCTGGCTGGTTTAGCCTGGCAAAAGATAATCCAAACTGGCCCAATTGGGGAAAGGATGACGCTCAGGGGCCACTCATCAAGGAGCTCTGGGCCTGGGAGCCGCAGACGGATCGAGCAAACATCTGCCGCCGGGTGGCATGGAAGCTGGAGGGCGATCATTTCGTGGCGTATTACGACCAGAGCGATCTGATGTTCTGCACGGGCGTTCATCAAGAAAAAGAGGGGGATGCGAGCAGGATCATCGTGGCGGAAGAGCCCGCCTTTCCCGAATCCCAGGTGTTGGCTTATCTCATCGATCATAACGTCAACCGATGGAGAGATCCCGGTATGGCGTTTCAGGTTTCCGGCGAGGTCAAAGTCCGGCGCATCACTGCTCCCCGGAACACCGATCCATCTCCCGACGCCCCCTTTTCTTATGTGGATGTCGATTTCGATATGGGCGGGATCGCCCGAAGCATGGTGTGGACGCTGGAAATGCAGCAGCCGCACAGTGTCAAAGATTCTGTAAAATGGCGCATCGTCGAAGCGCATGACCGATATTGACGCCCCCTCTCGTTTCCCCCATCCCAACCAGGACAAGCCAGAATTAAAAAAGCTGATTTCACGCAAAGTCGCCGAGGCGCCAAGTCTTTTTCTTTGCCTCTTTTTCCCTTTGCGGCTCTACGTTTTTGCGTGAGATATTTTCTTGTCCAGTGGGCCAGGATTCCATTGATAAGGTGCCAACCATGTCCGTCAAACGCCAATCCTCCCCCTCCGTCGATGACATTCGCACAGCCATCAAGGCCGGGCCAGGCCCCAAGACGGTCTTTCTCAGCGGCAAAGCCTCCGCTCGCAAGATCGCGGAGGCCATGACTGCGCTGGCCAATGCGCATGGCGGCTTCATCATCATGGGCGTGACCAACGCCCGCAAGATCGTCGGCGTCCCCGATCCCGACATCGCTCGCGAGATGATGGCCTCGGCTGCGCTTATCACCACCCCGCCCCTCATCTTGCCCCTGCCCGAACTGGTGGAGGTGGATGGCAAACCCCTGTGCGTGAGCCAGGTGCCCGCAGGCCTGCCCCACGTTTACAGCCTGCGTGGCCAATATCTGGTGCGCTCGGGTCGCGACACCCGCCCGCTCATGCCCCACGAACTACGCATCTTGCTACTCAATCGCAGCGAGGCCAGCTTCGAATCCCAAACCCCACGTGGGGCGACGCTGGATGATCTGGATGAGCAAAAAATCCTGGCCTATCGCGAGACGCTGGGCGCGCCGGCGGCGGATGATATCAACGATCTGCTGCTCAGCCGCGGGTGCATCGCAGAGACGGATAAAGGGCTGCGCCCCACCATCGCCGGCTTGCTGCTCTTTGGCAAAAATCCCCAGCGCTGGCTCCGCTCCGCAGAGATCACCGGCGTGCGCTACGCTGGCGCAACCATGAGCGACGACTTCATCCGCGAGGATATCCGCGGCGTTCTGGCGGATCAAATCCGCCGGGCCGAGGCCTTTGTCACCGCGAACATGCGTCGCGGGATGCGCATCAAGGGCCTGGAGCGGGAGGAAATCCCCGAATATCCCATCTCGGTGGTGCGCGAGGCCATCGTCAACGCGGTGGCCCATCGCGATTACAGCATTCGCGGGGATAACATTCGGGTGCTGATGTTCAGCGATCGGATGGAGGTCTATTCGCCCGGGCGTCTGCCAGGTCATGTCACCCTGGATAATTTGGTGGAGGAGCGTTACAGCCGCAACGAAGCCGTGGTGCAGGTGCTTTCCGAGATGGGATTCATCGAGCGTCTGGGCTACGGCATCGACCGCATGATCGCGGTGTGCGAGCAAGAGGGGCTGCCCCGGCCCGATTTTTCGGAAACCAGCGCCGGATTCAAGGTCACCATCTACAGCCATGCCCCCTCGCTGGTGGGAGCAGGCCCGCCCGCCAATCTTTACGCCCACTTGCAACTTAATCCCCGCCAGGAAAAGGCGTTGAGCTTCCTGCAATCCCATCGTCGCATCACCAACCGCGATTATCAAACCCTGTGCCCCGAAGCCAGCTCCGAGACTTTGCGTCGCGATCTGGCCGATCTGGTGGACAAGGGGCTGATCATCAAAATTGGTCAGAAGCGGGCGACGTATTACATCCTCAAATAGGAGTTCTTATGAGTCTTCTCGATAAACTCAACGAAGATCTGAAAACCGCAATGAAAGCGGGAGATGATGTGAGCAAGCGCACGCTGCGCGACCTGAAAGCCGCCATCTCTCGCGTTCAGAAAGAAAATCCGGGCCGCGACCTTAGCGATGAAGAGATCATCGCGGTGTTGCGCAAGCAGGCCAAGCAGCGCCGCGATAGCATCGAGGCTTATCGGCAAGGGGGTCGAGAAGACCTGGTTGCGGCCGAAAGCGCAGAGCTTGAGGTTATCGAAAAGTATCTGCCCGCGCAGATGAGCGAAGAGGCCATTACGGAGGCGGCCCAGCGCGTCATCGCCGAGCTGGGCGCCAGCTCGCCCCGGGATATGGGCCGGGTGATGAGCAAACTCATGCCGCAACTGCGCGGCCAGGCCGATGGCCGCCTGGTCAGCCAGATTGTGCGGAATCTGCTGTCCCGTAAATAGCGTTGCGTGGGTTTGCCCAAATGGCCTCAGGCCCACGTAGGGCGAGCTTGCAACCGGCGTGATGCGTGATTCGTAATGCGTGTGAGGTCGTTACGCATCACGAATTACGCATTACGAGATCAGACGCTAACTTATGACCAACGCCCCACTTCCCCCCGGCCTTGATATTGCCGGGCCGCGACGCACTGGCTTTCTGCAACGCTGGAGCCGCGATCCGGCCCGGTGGCGCGCGCGGGTGCGCATGACGATCTTCACACTGGTCATCGCAGCGACTATCTTCGCCTCGCTTGTGGTCGATCTGCCGGGCGCGGGCGCGGTTCGGGTGCAGGAAGGCGACATTAGCCCCAAGACCGTCATCTCTCCGGGCACTGTCAATTACAAGAGCGAGGTGCTGACCCAGGAGGCGCAAGAGCAGGCCCGGAAAAGCGTCCAGCCCATCTACAACGTGCCCGAATCACGAGTGGCCCGTCGGCAGTTGGCCCGGGCCCATGAGGTCGTCGCCTTCATCGATCTGGTTCGGAACGATCCCTACGCCACGGGGGAACAGAAGATCGCCTGGCTTCAGGCCATCCCCGATCTCTCATTGAGCGAAGAAGAGGCGCAAAACATCCTGGACCTGAGCGATGACGCCTGGCAGGCCGTCACCAAAGAGGCCTTTCGCATCCTCAGCATTGTCATGCGCCGGGAGATCCGGGAGGGTGAGGAGGATCAGACCCGCCGCACCGTGCCCGCCCTGATCTCCCTGGACCTCAATGAGAAAGAGGCGGATGCGGTGCAATCGCTGGTGAACGGGCTCATCGTGGCCAACACCTTCTACAATGAAGAGGAGACGAAGCTGGCGCAGGAGCAGGCGGCTCAGGCGGTGCAGCCGGTTTATCGCACCATCACGGCCGGCGAGACGATTTTGCGGGCGGGAGATCGAGTTGAGCCTCTGGATATCGAGGCGCTGGACGCGCTGGGCCTGTTGAAATCTAGACGCACCTGGCGGGATTATCTCTCCGCCCTGATCCTGGCCCTGATCCTCGATGGCGTTTTCGTGGCGTTCATCACGTTCCGCCGCCGGGATTTCTGGTCGGAGAGTTTGCCCGTTTTCCTGCTGGGCATCATCTTCGTCGGGTTTATCGCCGCGGCCAAGGTGATGTTACCCATGCACACTTTGCTGCCCTATCTGTTTCCGCTGGCGAGCATGGCCATGCTGATCGGGTCGCTGATCGATCTGCCCATCGCCGCGGTGGCTACCGCGATCCTCACGTTGCTGATCGGAGAGTTTCTGGGTGGAGCGGAGTTCGATATCCTGGTGTATCTTTTCCTGGGCGGCGTCACGGGGGCGTTGGCGTTAGGAAAGGCGGAGCGGCTCAACAGCTTCGTACGGGCGGGCCTGTGGATCATCGCCATCAACCTGCTGTTGCTACTGACTTTTCGACTTCCGCATCCCGCGATTTTGGATAATCAGGGCATGATGGAGCTGGCCTTTGCAGGCGCAGTCAACGGCATTTTCGCCAGCAGCTTCACCCTGGTTATCTACTATCTGCTGGGGCAGGTTTTCGGCGTTAGCACCAGCTTGCAGTTGCTCGAAATATCCCGGCCCAACCACCCCCTGCTGCGCCAATTGCTGCTGAAGGCTCCAGGCACCTACCATCACACCCTCATCGTCAGCAACATGGCCGAGGAGGCGGCCGTGGCCATCGGCGCTGATTCGCTGCTGACCCGGGTGGGAAGTTATTATCACGATATTGGCAAGATCATTCGTCCCTATTTCTTCATCGAAAACAACACCGATGGCGAAAACCCGCACGATCGAATCGATCCCTACACCAGCGCCCGCATCATCATCAGCCATGTGCCCGACGGGGTGGACCTGGCCAGGAAGTATCGTCTGCCGCCCGGAGTCATCGATTTCATCAAGGAGCATCACGGCACGACCCGAGTGGAGTATTTTTATCACAAGGCGGTGCAGATGCAGGATGATCCCAGCAAGGTGGATGAGGCGGCATTCCGCTACCCCGGCCCCAAGCCGCACACCCGAGAGACGGCCATCCTCATGCTGGCGGATAGCAGCGAGGCCACGGTGCGGGCCATGCGGCCTCAATCCAGAGAGGAGATGCTAGAGATCATCCGCAGCGTTGTCAGCCGCCGCCTGATGTCGGGTCAGCTCGACAACGCCCCCTTGACGCTGCAGGACCTCACGCGGATCACCGAGGCCTTCGCCCAGGTGCTGCAAGGCATCCATCATCCCCGGGTGAAATATCCGGGCGAGGAGAGCAAATCGAAGCAGGGCGAAAAGGCCGATCGGCAAGTCGCATCCACCGCCAAACCCGCGGGCTGATCCTCCCGCTCTTCATTCTTCATTTTTCATTCTTCATTCTTCATTCTTCATTCCAATGACCATCACCATCGAAGTTCCCGAAAGCTATCGTCCCCTTGTGGATATCGAACTGTTGCAGCAGGCCATTGACTGCGTGCTGGCCGCGGAGAGCGCTGAAGGCGATCTCACGGTCAAAATCACCGATGACGACGAGGTGGCCGCGCTGAATCAGCAGTTTTTGGGCAAGGAAGGCCCCACAGATGTGCTCAGCTTTCCGGCCGGCCCCGATGACGACGCGTTCGTGCTGCCGCCCGACGAGGCCCAGACGCCGTACCTGGGCGATATCCTCATCGCCTTGCCCTACACCCAACGGCAGGCCGAACGCGCGGGGCGCTCGTTGCGGGAGGAACTGACGCTGCTGGCGGTGCACGGCGCGCTGCATCTGCTGGGCTATGATCACGCCACACCCGAGGAAAAGAGCGATATGTGGGCCCGACAGAATGCGCTCCTCTCGGGGTTGGGCATTCCCCCTCTGGAAGAGTGACGCCAGGCCTGGACGATTGATCATGCAAGCAGAATGGATGCGCCTGCGCAGCGCTTTTCGATACGCCTGGGCAGGCGTTGTCTTCCTCTTCCGCAATGAGCCCAACGCCCGAATTCACCTCGCGCTGGCGATTATCGCCGCGCTACTGGCCTGGTGGACGGGGTTTTCGGCCACCGAGTGGGCGATCCTGGCCGTCGTCATCGGCGTCGTCCTCGTGGCCGAGGCGATGAACACCGCCATCGAGGCGCTGACCGATCTGGTCAGCCCGCAGCGACATCCCCAGGCGAAGATCGCCAAGGACGTGGCCGCGGGCGCTGTGAGCCTGGCGGCGCTGATGTCTGTTATCGCGGCATTGTTTCTGTTCATCCCCAGGTTTCTGATGATGCTCCATTAGAACATTATTGGAAACAACTTACGGCGAGGCAGCTTCTCAACCTTCCGCTCAATCATGCCCGAATCAATGATCAATGAGTAATGATTAAAGTGAAAACCACGCTGATTCCACCTTTGATCATTGTTCATTAATCATTGGGGGGTGTCCAAACTGAGTTGGGCGCAGTCGCCACGATGGCCGATTAATTTGTGAACATTCGTCATTCGGCCCCTGCGATAATTGCTTCCAACCGAAATTGGACACACCCTAATCATTGAACGTTGCCAACAGCATGATGTCAGACATGAACAACAACTTTCTTGTGTCCGATAACGTCGATTGATTGCCCGGTGCCAGATTCCCTTCACATCCTCGACTCAGACCTGGCCGATCTGCCAATCGAAGATAGCGTCGGCTATGAGACGTTGCGACGCATGGCCTCGGTGTCGCATTACAATCAATGGATTTTCGAAGAAATTTCGCCATTCGCGGGGAAGCGGGTGCTGGAGGTGGGATGCGGCATCGGCAACATGACCGCGTATTTTCTGGATCGCGAACTGCTGGTGGCCATCGACCGGCTGCGGGCCAGCGTGCTGCTGACGCGGCGACGTTATCAAAAAAATGCGAATGTGCGCGTGCTCTGGGGGGACATCAGCGATCCGCGATTGCCCGAGCAGTTGGCTTCCTACGCCTTCGATACGGCGATCTGCATCAACGTGCTGGAACACATCGAGGATGACGTGGCCGCGTTGCGACACATGCAGCGCGTCTTGCAGCCCGGCGGAAGGCTGCTGTTGCTGGTTCCGGCGGGGCGCTACATGTACGGCTCGCTGGATCGGGCGCTGGGCCATTTCCGCCGCTACGATCGTCCTCAATTGCAGCGGGCAGTGACAGAGGCGGGGTTCCAGCCCCTACAATTGCGCTACATGAATCTGGCGGGCATCCCCGGCTGGTGGCTGAACAGTCGCTTGCTCAAACGTCAGCTTTTGCCCGAGGATCAGCTTCGCTGGTTCAACCGCCTGGCCCCGTTCTTCATCCGCAGCGAGCGCTGGCTGCGACGACTGTGGGACGCGCCAGTGGGGCAATCGCTCATCTGCATTGCGCAAAAAAGCAACTATTAACGTAGCGAGGTCAAAAACCACGACGACGCGACGACACGAAGGCGCGAAGAGGAAAATATAAGGTTTTCTTTGTGTCTTCGTCCCTTCGAGCCTTCGTGGACAGACGATCTCGAGGCCGAATCAGGCCACCTGGGTAGTTACAAAACAAGACCTGACCCATCGGGCCAGGCCTTGTTCATGCGTTGTCGCGGCGCGGGCTTACGCCTCGCTCGGGACTTCCTCTTCCGTCTCTTCGACGACCACGCCCTGTTCGGCCGCGGCCTCTTCCAGCTCGGTTTCAGAAAGGGAATCTTTCTCCAGCTCGCCCTCGGGCTCCACAATCACATTGAAGGATGCGTTGACATTCTGGGCCAGGTGGATGGTGACTTCGTGCTCGCCCAGCTCGCGCAGCGAATGCTCCATGCGCAGGTCGCGACGATCGATTTCGGTTCCCAGCTCCTGGGAGAGCTTCTCGGCGATGGCTGCGGAGGTGATGGAGCCATACAGACGACCGCTTTCGCCAGCCTTGGCCTTGAAGGTGAGGGTGATTTGCTCGATGCGCGCCGCCATATCCTGGGCGGTTTTCAGCTCGCGCAGACGGCGGCGTTCCGCGGCCTGCTTGATCTGGTTGGCCTGTTTGCGCAGGCCCGGGGTGGCGGGCATGGCCAGTCCGCGAGGGATCAGGTAATTGCGGGCGAAACCGGCTTTCACTTTGACGATATCGCCAGCGGAACCCAGATTTTCGACATCTTGCTTCAATAAAATTTCCATTGTTCGGATCGACTCCTTCTATTATAACCAGATAACCGCCCGCAACGGGCGTTGGTGAATTTGGACGACGGAAATGACTTTTGCTCCTTGCACAGAAGACCGGCCCAAAGAGGCCGGCCGCGGGATCATGCAAACGTAAGAAGTCAACAATAAATTCTACACCACCTGCCCCAAAACCACAAAATCCGGACGCTCTGCTGCACGCTCGTTGCTGAGCAGGTGCGACGCACTTGAGACAGGCGTTGGCCTGCCGTCTCACCTGATCGATGTCTAAACCTACTGCGACGCCGCCACGGCTTATGGTAAGTGCATGCACCTTTCTCCACGCGGAACGCCCGTCATCAGCCTGCGTTTAAGATTGACAAAATCGCAAACAATATGGTAATGTTCATTGATAATTGAATACACCTTACACTCGCTCTCCGTTCCATCCACCCCCCCCAAAAAATATCTCAAAGGAGGAGATGTTCTTATGAGCAAGCATCACTTGAGTAAATTGTTGGTCGTGCTGCTTTTTGCGGCGCTGGCTATGACTGTTGTCGCCTGCGGTGGTCAGCAAGCGGCGACCAAAGCGCCCGAGCCCACCAAGGCCATGGAAGAGAAGCCTGCCGAGCAGCCCACCACAGCGCCAGCCAAGGAGGAGAAGACCGCCCCGCAGAAAATTACGCTGGCTATCGAGCATTTCAGCGTCATCGAGGGGACGACATGGTCGGGCGCGCATGATCGGGCGGGGAAGCGCATTGCCGAGAAATATCCGAATGTGGAATACATCTATCGCGAGGAAGTGGGTCCAGACAGCACCGTGCCATTCGCCGAAGAGCTGATCAGCGAAGGCGCAAACATCGTGGCGGGCAACGCCGAGTTCATGGGCCTGCCCTTGAAGGACATCGCCGACAAATATCCCGATGTTACTTTCGCTTCGGTGATTGCCAGCGATCTCACCACCAAGCCCAACTTCGTGCGCTACTTCCCTCGCCAGTATCAGGCCCTTTATCTGGAGGGGTTGGTGGCTGCGGCTCTGACCAAGACCGGCAACATCGGCGTGGTCTCTGCGTTCCCGTCGGTGCAGGTCATCCGCCGACAGGCCGGCTTCACCCTGGGCGTGCAGGATGGCGCCAAGCTGCTGAACAAGGATGTAAAAATCTACGTGAAGTACGTGGGTGACTGGTACAATCCCGCAGAGGAAAGCGAGATCGCCAAGACCCTCATCGATCAATACAAAGTGGATGTAATCACCCAGCAATCCGACTCCGGCTCGCCGTTGGATGTGGCCACAAAAGCGGGCATCTGGTACGTGGGCAAGGATATGGACATCGTGGGCGAATATGGCTGGTCCAGCACCGATACGGTGGCGATTTCCTTCGACACCCGCTGGGAGGTCATCTATGACAGCATGGTGCAAGCCAAGATGGAAGGCAATCCGCCCGAGCTCATCATGTACCCCGGCATGGAAAGCACGTTCACCCTGGCCGACGGCACTGTCGAACCCACGGTGGACATTATGAATGACGGCAAGGTGGGCGTGGACGCTATCAGCCCCAAGGCCGATGTGCCGCAGGAGATCAAAGACCTGGTGGCCCAGCGCCGCGAGCAGATGATGAAGGGTGAATGGGATCCCTTCACCGATCACGCCTTTGTGAGCAATGGCACAGGCCTGGACCTGGAAGGCAATCCGGTGCCAGAGAAGGGCAAGGAAGTGAAGCCCGCTGGCGAGGAGCCCACCGCAGAGTGGCTGCTCTCTCAGTTCAACTTCGATCTGGAAGGCATCACCATCCTCGAGTAATTTCGCCATTCCAACGAGAAACTGAACGACTGACTGCACTGGCAAGTGGGGTGAAGGGCCGCCTTCACCCCACTTGCTTGATGTAAACCAATTGAATGCTGTATCACATCGCCGCCACCGGACGAGGTTGACGCATGGCAAAACCCAACACCAAAGAAGAATCCATCGAATTGCACGGCGATATCTGGAAACACATCCAGCCCGGCGAGGTCGTGCTGGATGCCCAGGGCATCACTAAACGCTACCCCGGCGGCGTTCTCGCCAACGATCATATCGATTTCAAGGTGAAGGCCGGGGAGATTCACGCCATTTTGGGCGAAAACGGGGCGGGCAAGACCACATTGATGAGCATTTTGTTCGGGTTGTTGCAGCCGGACGAGGGACAGATTTATGTGCGGGGCCTGCAAGTGCGTTTTCGCTCCCCCGAAGACGCCATCAAGATGGGCATCGGTATGGTGCATCAGCACCGCAAGCTGATTCCCGCCCACAGCGTGCTGGAAAACATCCTGCTGGGGCATCCCCGCAGCAAGGGCGTGATGAATCAGAAGCTGGCCGAGGAGGAGATTATGGCCCTGGCCGAGCGCTACGGCTTCGAGATCGATCCCCGGGCCAAGGTGTGGCAGCTCACCGAGGGCGAGAAGCAGGTGGTGGAGATCGTCAAGGCCCTGTATCGAGGCGCAAAAATCCTGATTTTGGACGAACCCACTTCGGCCCTGACGCCTCTCGAAACCGATCGCCTGCTGGAATCCATCACGAACATGACTCAGGATGCGCTGGGCGTGGTGCCTTTCATCACCCACAAGCTGCCTGTGGTGCTGGCCATCAGCGACGAGGTGACCATCCTGCGCCGGGGCAAGGTGGTGGATCGTCTGAAAACGGCCGGAGCCACCGAGCAGATGCTGGCCCAACGGATGGTGGGACGGCCGGTGATCTTCGATCTGCAAAAGGAGCCCATGGAGCCGGGCGAGCCGGTGATCCAGGTGGAGGGCCTGACCGCCCGCAACAACAAGGGCGTCATCGCCCTGGACGACGTCTCCTTCACCGTGCGGGAGGGGGAGATATTGGGCATTGCCGGCGTGGCGGGCAACGGGCAGCACGAGCTGGCCGAGGTTCTGTTCGGGTTGCGCGAGCTGGAAGGCGGCCGCATCCTGTTCACGGGGCAAGACATCACCCGGGCGTCGGTGCTGGATCGCTGGAAGCTGGGCATGGGCTACACGCCGTCCGAGCGCACCGAAGTGGGCTCCATCCCCGATTTCACGCTGGTGGAAAATGTGGCGATGAATTACTACTTCGACAACCGCTACAACCATCGCGGATTTTTGGATTACAAGGGGCTGCGCCAGCTCACCGAGGAGATCATCGAGGAGTTCGATGTGGCCACGCCCGGGCCCGATGTCAGAATCCGCACTCTCTCGGGCGGCAATCTGCAAAAAATCATTTTGGGACGGGTGCTCTCCCGGCAGCCGAAACTGGTCATCGCCAACCTGCCCGCGCAAGGGCTGGATGTGGGTGCGACCGAGTTCGTGCAGCGCAAATTGCTGGAGGCCCGTGCGCAGAAGGCAGCGGTCATCCTCATCTCGGAAGACCTGGATGAAATCCTCAGCCTCAGCGACTGGATTGCGCCGATGTACGAGGGGAAGATTGTGGATATGATCCCCGCGGCGGAGGCGCAGAAGGATGACATCGGAGCCATGATCGCAGGCATCCATCAGGAGGAGCGTTCATCATGACCCTGGGCGGTTATCAAATCAGACTTCAACGGCGCACCAACCTGCCCGGCTGGAAAGCGGCGCTCATTTCGGTTCTGGCCGTGCTTTTTGGGCTGGGACTGTTCAGCATCATCTTTTTGCAGGCGGGGCAGGACCCGTTGGAGATTTACAAACAGATTTTCAGTTATGCGTTTTTCAATCCCTATGGCCGGGGCCTGACCATCAACCGGTTCATCTTCCTGGCGCTGGCCTCTTTCGCCTTCATCATCCCCATGCAAGCCGGACTGTGGAACATCGGGATGCCGGGCCAGCTTTATCTGGGCGCGTTGGCGGCTTTTGGCGTCGTGTATCTGTTCGGCGGCAAGTCGGGCGAGCTTACCGCGTCAGGCGCGGTGGTCATCCCCCTGATGATCATCGCAGCTATGATCGCGGGCGGGCTCTACGGCGCTATCGCCGGTTTTCTCAAGGGTAAGTGGAACGTCAATGAGATTGTGGTGACGATGATGCTCAATTTCATCGCTTTCTATCTGGTGGCGTTTATGATCAAGGATGGCGGCCCGTTTATGAATCTGGGCGGCCGCGGCGAGAGTTTCGAGCTGCCCGAAGCGGCCCGGGCGCCCATGACCGGCGGTTATCCCATCACCCTGTGGTTTGTGTTCATTCTCACTGCGGTGCTGGCGGCGTTGTTCTCGCGCATGGGGCTGGGCTATCAGATCAGGGCTTTTGGCAAGAGTCCCATGGCGGCCCGCTACGCGGGCGTCAAGCCCTTTTTCATCGCGGTGTTGGTCTTTACCCTGGGCGGGGCCATCGCCGGACTGGCCGGGTATCATTACTTCGGCGCGGTGCCGGGCGTATTCAAAATCGCCCGCACCTACGGCTATTTTGGCGATCTGTCCTTCTACGGCGTCATCTGTGGCCTCATCTCCCTGGGAAATCCCATCGCCTCGCTGGTCATCGCCCTGCTTTTCGGCGGGCTCTCCATCGGCGGGCGTTACGCCCAGGGCAAGCTGCATTTGCCCTTTGGCGTGGATTTCGCGCTGATGGGCATGTTGATGATCTCGCTGGTTGCTTTCCAGTTTTTCTACAATTACCAGATTCTGATAACCAAAAAGGAGAGAAGACTCGATGTTGCTGTTTCTGATTAGAAGCCTGGAAGCCGCCATGATTTTCACCTTCGCCGGACTGGGTGAGCTGGTGGACCAGCGTTCGGGCATTCTGAACGTGGGCCTGGAAGGCATTATGCTGTTTGGAGCCACCCTGGGCTTCATCGCCGCCAAGACCACCGGGAATTATCTCCTTGGCTTCCTGGTGGGGATTGGCATCGGCGCGCTGCTGGGCCTGCTGCACGGTTTTTTCTCCATTACGCTGGGCGTGGACCAGGTGGTCAGCGGCATGGGCATCTGGATTTTCGGCTTTGGCATGACCACCTACATCGGCAACCCCCACACCGGCCCCCTGGGCCTGGACAAGCTCGCTACCTGGTTCGGCGTCTCTCCCTTCTTCTATCTGGCCGTGATCATGGTGGTGCTGGTGTGGTTCGTGCTGAACAAGACGGGATTTGGGCTGAAGATACGCTCGGTGGGCGAGCGCCCGTCTGTGGCCGAGGTCTCGGGCATCAGCGTCACTCGCATCCGCTACATGAGCGTCATCTTCGGCGGGTTGATGTCCGGTTTTGCGGGCGCGGTGTATGCGCTCTACTACAACCCCGTCTGGAACTACAATTTCCTCATGGGCTGGGGATTCATCTCCCTGGCGCTGGTGTTCTTCTCCATGTGGAATCCCTACATCCTGTTCGGCGGTGCGGTGCTGTTCGGGTTGCTGTGGCAGCTCGCCCTGAATCCGCAGATGTTCTTCCCGGGCCTGGCCTCCCGCTACATCTGGCGCATGGCGCCTTTCATCATGACGATTTTGGTGCTGGTGCTCATCTCATCCAAATGGTTCCGCTCCCGCTGGGGGGCTACCAAGCCCGAATCGTTGGGCCAGCCCTATCACAAAGAATAGTCAACTGTCGAACGCGTTTCAAAATCGCCGCGGATTCGCTTTTGCAGCGTCACCCGCGGCGATTGTTATTTTCGACCCCTCCCCGGCTCTCCACCGAAACTCGCTGCGCTCGTCTTCAGGGGAGGGTGATCTCACCGCGACCTCTTCTCGACGGGATGGCCTCCCCTTGAGCCATGCTCGGAGGGAGGTTGGAGAGGGGTAAATCCCAGAGAGCAGAGGTTGGGGACGACCACACGAAAACCGATGATGTCGTTGCAGTCATTCGGAAGACCGCGAGTGCGACAGGCGTAGCAATCGTAACGCAGATCGTGATAGAAGGAGCCGCCACACACCACGCGATGATAGCACACAG
>JALXAF010000319.1 GCA_026992375.1 Anaerolineae bacterium | reverse complement strand
GTTTTATCGGGCGGGCGGGCGCTGATGAGGATGCTGAGGAAGGCGAAACTGCTGGCCACCACATTGATGATGCTTTCCAGCGCGTCGGAGAGCACCGCGGTCGAACCGGTGAGCCAATAGGCCCCGAATTTGATGAGCAGCAGGCTGACGCCCACCGCGATGGAAACCGTGGCCGCGCGACGGCGCAGCGCCAGGTCTTTCTGACTGAATTGGGTGGCGTTTACGGGCATGATTACAGTTTACCAGATATCGCCACAGCCGCCAATAACTTCTCTGGCTGGCCCGCCCAGTCGGCCGCGTTTGCCTCGCCGCTGAGCAGCGCCCGCAGGATGCGGGTAAACGCGGCGTTGACCGGGGTGGAGACGCCCAGATTCTCGCCCGTCCGGGCCACCGCGCCATTCATCCACTCGATTTCGGAATGAGAACGACGCTTGGGATGGAGATCGTAGTACAGCGAGGGCATCTTCTCGCCCCGCCCGCCCACGATGAATCGGGCGAAGATGGGTCGCATCAGGCCCAGGGGCAAACGCCGCACCGCCCGAGCGGCCAGGGGCAGGGGATAGCCGCCCACCGCCACCGGCTTCACGCCCGACGCCCGCATCACGGCCAGGGCCTCGCGCCAGGCCCGCAACTCCAGATTCCCCAGCCGCGGGTCCGCGAAAATCTGGGCGGGCGTGTAGCCCAGAATGGCCGATTGGGCGTTGGCCAGGATGTTCATCAGTAGCTTGGACCACTTCAGCGAGCGGTAATCCTCGTAGGTGGTCACCGCAAAACCGGCATTCGTCAGCAGCGGCGCGATGGTGGGGACATCGCGGGCGTTGGGGCCAGGAGCCAGCCCGAATTTGAAGGATGGTCGGGAGATTTTGATAGCGGCCGGGCCCAGCACCGCCACGGGCGTGGTCAACACCCCGGCCAGGATGGGCGAGCCGGGCAAAATCCCGGCCAGAGATTCCTCATTCCCCACGCCATTTTGGATCGCGAGCAACGGAATCCCCTCGCCGCCCGCCTCCAGCACCTCTCGCCCCGCGGTCTCGGTGTGATAAGATTTCACCGCCAGGAGCAACAGATCGAAGGCGTCATCTCCCGCGAACGCCGCGGCCACCGAGGGATAAACCGGCAGCTCCAGCAGCTTCTCTTGCCCGTCCGCCTCCACCAGACGCAAGCCCCCTTGCTCCGCCACCGCGTCTGCTGTACGCGGCCTCGCCGCCAGAGCGACCGAAACTCGGGCCTCGGTCAATCTGGCGGCGAGGAAGTTGCCGATGGCGCCACCGCCGATAATCAATATCCGCATCGAAGACGCCCGAAAGCTCAGGATTGCCCGAAGGTTATCCTGCGTTCATTGCCCTGAATCAGACGTTTGATGTTGGGGCGCAGCGCCCAGATGATAGCGATAGAGGCCAGCGCGCCGAACAAAATCTGACCCGCGGGCGTATTCCATCCCACCAGATAGAACAACGTGAGGATGGCGAGGCTGCCCAGGCCAATGGCCATGGTGGCCACCGAGGCGTAACGCACCACGAACAGGATGATGATGAAGGTGGGGACGAGAATGGCCCCGGCCAGGGGATTGAGCGCGATGAGCGCCCCGCCTGCGGTTGCGCCGCCCGCACCGCCGCGGAAGCCCAAGAAGATGGACCAGTTGTGGCCGATGACCGCGAAAGCGCCGCCCAATGCCGCATAGATGGCCGGATCATCGCCGAAAAGGTAGCGGGCCAGCAACACCGCCACCGCGCCTTTCAGGATGTCCAGTGCGCCGGTCAGCAGGCCGTAGCGCCAGCCCAGCGCCCGAGAGACGTTGGTGCCGCCTGTGCGTCCGCTCTCGACGGATGTGATGTCGATCCCCCGAAATTTGGCGACGATATACCCCATCGGGATGCTTCCGATTAGATAACCGAGCAAGATGGACAAAATGACAAACAGGTAATTCAACGACATCCTCCTTTGGATTGGATATTCGATTGGGGGTGGGGTTGGAAATGGATGTTCACTGCCGCATTATAACACGTCCGCTACGATTTCGTCGCGTTCGTCGGAGGCGTCCACGGGATTGATGTGGCGACGTCATACACCGCATCGAGGTGAGGCAGCGAAAGCCCCGCGCTGAGGCCGCCGCTGGTTCCAAAGATGAAAGGCGTTCCCCGCACCGCCTGCAATTGCTCTTGCAGATACGCTTCGATCTCATTTCGCTGGGGCAGGCGCATCAGCCAGCCCAAATCGAGATTGCCCCACAAACAAAAGGAATCATCGCTGCGCTGCCGGGCCAGTTCCAGCGACATGGCGGAGAAAGCGTCCAGGCCCTGCACGCCATCCACGCCCGAGCGCAGAATGTCATTCCATACAGTCCAGAGATTGCCATCGGAATGGAACACCACGGCCAGGCCCATGTCCTGCGCCTGCCCCGCCATCAGGGTGAGGAAGGGGAAATAGGCCCGGCGCAGGTGCTCGGGATTGATGTATGGCCCGCGGCGATACGCGATGTCATCACCAATGATGATGCCATTGGCTCCCAGATCTGCCAGGGTGCGAAACAGATCTCCGGTGTCGATGATCGCGTCCGCCAGGAAGGATTCCAGCTCCGCGTCCGCGCTCGAAAAACGCGTCAGCGCCTGCTCCCAGCCCCAGGCCCGAGACGCCAGGCTGAAGGGGCCGTCGATGAGCGCGAAGACGAAGAGATCGCTGTGATTGGCCCAATAGGTGACCCGGGCCAGGCTATCCAGAAAATCGGGCTGAGTGAGCGCGCCCCACCCGTGGGAAAAGGAAACCGACGCCAGATCATGTCCCCAGCGCTCCAGCAGCGCCTTCTTCGCGGGCATGGGGATTTCATCGTCGAAGTCCAGCCCCACCAGCTCGCGAACCAGCTCGTCATCGATCACCAGTTCGCCCATGGGAAGCCGTTCGGGCGGGATTCCAGCCAGGGTTTGACGTATGAGATCGCGGGAGGAAATCATCGTTTTCGTCATGGCCGATAGGATAGCGCAAAATGGGAACAATCCAAAAGTTCGGGCCCTCTTACGTCGCCGCTTTCACCGCTGCCGCGTTTCGTTCTTGCACCCAGCCCCAAAGCAGCCCCAGGGCTACGACCAGGGCCAGAAAGCCATAAGTCATCGCCGCCAGATAGCCGTGATGCTCCAGCAGCCAGGCGGCCAGGGGATCGGAGAAGCTGCGGGTGAATGCGCCCGCCATCGCACCCAGGGCCAGCACCGTGGCCCGGTTGGCGGGCCGCTGGATGGCCATCAGAGGGATGGTGGAGACGATGCTGTATTCGATGGCGATGGAGATCAACCCCATGCCCGCCAGCGTCGCCCACAGCGATGCGCCGAGCCCGATGAGGGAGACCAGGGCGAAGAGGAAGAAGACGACGCCCGCCATCACCCCGCGGCGTTTGCCCATGCGATCGATGATGAGGCTGGCGATGACCGAGCCCAGCAGCTCCATCACGCCCAAGCCCGAGGCCACCTGTCCGATGCGCTCGGGCGAAAGCGCGAAATCCCGGGCCAGATGCGCTCCCCAGGTGATGAAGTAGGTTTCGGCCGCGATGAAGATGGTGGCGCTGACCAGCACCGAGCCCAACGCGCTGCGATCTCGCAAGATGAGCCCCAGTTGCGAAACGAAGGAGGCCCGCTCGACGCGGGGTTTGGGGTGGCTGGGGGGCAGCAAAAACGCCAGGAACAAGATCGCAACGCCGCTGAAGACGCTGAGAATGCGGAAGGGCGTTTGCCAGCCGAATACGCCGATGAGCCAGCCGAAGATGGGCATGATGACGATACCCGTGATGGCCCAACTATACTCCACCGTGATCAACGCCCGTCCCTGCTGGCTTGCGGGCGCGTTCTCGCTGATGTAGGCTTGCATCAGCGGATAGGTCAGCGCATCGCTGACGCCCAGCACCAGGATCGCGGCCGCGGCCATCCCCAGCCCCGAAGAGAAGCCGAACGCCAGCAGCCCCGCTCCCTGCAACGCGAATCCGACCATCAGCAGGGGCTTGGCTCCGATCTTGTCTGCCCGATGCCCGAAAAAGGGCGCCAGCGCCACCAGCCAGGTGCGCAGCATCATCAACCCGCCCATGGCCGCCAGGGTGATCCCCAACCCCCGAGCGTAATCGTTCAGGAAGGGGTACATCATGCGGATGCTGGCGTCTCGCACCAACCGCACCAGGATCAGCAGCAGCACGAACCGCATGAGATAGCGGCCCGTTTGCACGCCTGGCTGCCATTTGAGGAGAGGTCTTGGCATGATGATGAGATTGGTGACGGTTTGACCGGATTTGTCGACGCCGCGCAAAAACGGCGGGCGTTTGCATCCCGCGCCAGATGGATTGGCCCAGATTATTGTAACTGCTAACGTACTTGACTTTAGTCGCCAAAAGCCACGAAGGCTCGAAGTTTTGCGAAGACACGAAGGAAAATAAAGAAAAATACTTCGTGCCTTCGCTTTTCTTCGTGTCTTCGTGGCAAAAAATGGTGGCTGCACCTTAGTAGTTACAGATTATTTCATTGCAGCCTTCTATTTCGAGGGCAGCCTGGAGCGGCGCTCCACCACCCGCACCATCATCGAGAGGAACAGGGTCATAATCAGGTAGAGGATCATGACGGAGTTGAAGCCCTCGAAGGCCCGGAAGTTGCGGGAAATCCACAACCGGCCTGATTGCAGCATCTCGGGCAGGGCGATGACCGAGATCAGGGAAGTGTCCTTGAGCATGGCGATGAGGTCATTGCCCAGGGGCGGTAAAATCAGGCGGATGGCCTGGGGCAGGATGACCAGGCGCATGGCCTGGAAGTAAGTCATGCCCAACGAGCGGGCCGCTTCCATTTGTCCCTTGGGGATGGACTGGATGCCCGCGCGGAAGACCTCGGCCATGTAAGCGCCGTAGCCAAAGGAGAGGCCGATGATGGCGGCTGGCAGTCCCCGCAGATCGATGTTGCCATCGGTGGCGTTGCGGATGGCGGGTGTAACCGCAAACCCCATGT
>JALXAF010000318.1 GCA_026992375.1 Anaerolineae bacterium | reverse complement strand
GCAGAGACCATCGACGCCATCGCAGCCCGCATGAGAAAGGGGGGACGGCTGATTTATGTGGGGGCGGGCACGTCGGGGCGATTGGGCGTGCTGGACGCGTCGGAATGCCCCCCCACCTTCAACACCGATCCCGACCAGGTGTCAGGCGTCATTGCTGGCGGCCGCCGGGCGCTGACCGAGGCGGTGGAGGAGGCGGAGGATAATCCCGAGGATGGCGCTCGGGCCATGCAGGAGCTGGCCATCGGCCCCCAAGATAGCGTGGTGGGCATCGCGGCCAGCGGTCGCACGCCTTTTGTCATGGGCGCGCTGGCCGAGGCGCGACGTCGCGGCGCGCTCACGGCGGCGCTCATTTGCAATCTGCCCGCGCCCATGGCAGAGATGGCTGATTATGTCCTGGCTCCCCTGGTGGGCCCTGAGGTCATCACCGGTTCCACCCGGCTGAAGGCGGGCACGGCCCAGAAACTGATCCTAAATATGCTCAGCACCGGGGTGATGGTGCGGCTGGGGAAGACTTATGGGAATTTGATGGTGGATGTTCAACAGCTCAACGCCAAATTGCAAGAACGGGCGAGGCGCATCGTGGCCCAGGCATGCGGCATTGATGAGAATGCCGCGGCCGCGGCGCTGCGGGCAAGCGGCGGCGATGTGAAAGTCGCCATCGTCAGCGCCCTGCTGGGCTGCTCGCCCACGGAGGCCCGGCGACGCTTGCAGCGGGCGGGCGGCAACATTCGACTGGCTATTGGTGGTGATGAGGGCGGCTGAAGTCTGTTCCGTAAGAATCATTGGCGCTGCTTGAAAAGGCAGCTAGACCAAAGCTGGGCGAGGTTGCAACGATCGTCAAACGTCAAGCGTCAAATGTCTGGGCATGACGCATGACGTTTGACATTTGACGAAGTCGGCTTCCCGCGCCATCCTGGCCGCGAGCCTTTTTCATCGGTGTCGGCGAGCTGTTGCTCGTGTCACTTCGGCGACAGGCAGGGTGAAGTAGAACGCTGCCCCTTTGCCAGGCTCGCTTTCCACCCAAACATCGCCGCCCATGGCCTGGATGATGGCTTTGACCAAAAACAATCCCAGGCCCGCCCCCTGGGTGCTGCGTCGCAGGCTGGAATCCACGCGGTAAAATCGTTCGAAGATGGCCTCCTGGTCTTCTTGTGGGATGCCGATGCCCTCATCCCTGACGAACGCCAGGACGCTCTCCCCCTCATTACGGGCGCCGATAGTGATCCTGCCACCCTTTGGTGAGTATTTGATGGCGTTGTTGATGAGATTGTCCAGCACCTGACGCAGACGTTTGTCATCGGCCATCACCGGCGGTAGATCTGCTGGAAAATCCAGGATGATTTGGTGGGAATCGATCTGTGCGTCGAAACGCTCCGCCGCCTTTCGGGCCAGTTCCGCGAAGTCCAGCGGTCGGACATCCAGAGAAAGCGCGCCCGCCTGAATGCGAGATGCGTCCAGTAGATTGTCGATAAGCTCAGTGAGCCGGTCCGCCTCCTCCACGATGATCTGTGCGCTTTCTCGCACGAAATCGGGATCATGGACGACATCACCTCGGGCCAGCGTGCCTGCATATCCTTTGATCAGGCTGACTGGTGTTTTGAGCTCATGCGAGATGACCGAGACAAAGGTGGATTTGAGCTCCTCGGCCTCGCGATAACGGGTGATATCCACAAAGGTGACGATGATGTTGACCAGATTGCCATCGCCGCCGAAAAGGGGCGAATAGCTGACGCCCACGGTGACGGGCTTGCGGCCCGGCCGAATGATGTCCCCCTCGCCGTATAGCACCCGAGTGGGCGGCGGCGGCGAGCCTTCGGTCAGGCAGAGATGTTCCCCCGTGCGATTTTGCAGCTTGAGCACCTGGGCGCAAGACTTGCCGGCGACATCTTCCGAGACGCCCAACAGTCGAGATAGCGCCCGATTGATGATGGTCACCTTCATCTGCGGATCGAGAATCATAATGCCGTTGGGGTTGTTTTCGATGATAGCCTCCACCCGAGCTTTTTCGGTGCGCAATTGCTCCACCTGGCGGGCGTTGCGCACCGCCACCGCGGCTTGATCCGCAAAATCTCGCAGGAGAACGCGATCGCCGGGCGTAAAGGCGATGGTTCCCGTCCGAAACAGGAAGATGCCACCCACCACTTCCTCATCCTCCAGCACCAAAGGCAAAGCCACCACCTGCTCGATGGCTGCATTTGTGGCGGAATTCACCAGAGCCAACTGACGGCGCAGTTCCTTCTCGGTCCAGAAGTCTTCCACCGGGCGCTTTTGGGCCAGATAGGGCGAAAGAATCTCGAAGACTTCGGTGGGAAGTCGATAGCCCGTAGTGATGCGCAAAGCTCCGGATGGCGTGGTGAGCGCGATGTAGCCGAAGTCGGCGCGCACCAGATCAGAAGCGTAGCCTAAAATGGTGCGCAACAGGGTTGAGAGATCTGGGCTGGATGCAAAAATCCGAGTGATCTCCAGCAGCGCTTCCAGTTGATGTTGACGATATTGGGAATAAAAGGACAGGCTCATAAAGTTGGCGCGCAGCGAACAAGGAAGAGGGTTTGATGATGATTTGGCGTAATCACCGAGCGATGGTTGCCTGGCAATTGTATCATGTTTCTGGCGATATGCGCTCATGCTTTGCAGTGGACGCTGCTTCAGAGGAACAGCGTGGTGCATTTGCTTCGTGGAGCGCTTGTTGATAGAATCATCGTAAGAGATGTGTAACCTTGTGTTGTTCCGAAGCGGCGATTCGCACCACGCATTGTCGTCATCGCCGGTTAAAACAGATGCAAGCAGTCCGTTGACAAAATCTCCGCCGCCCAGCCTCTCCGCACTCTCTTTCACCATGACTTCATCCACCCGTAAACCGGCCTCGTTGCACGTCATCTGGCAGGCTCTGAAAACCTGGTACGACGACTGGTTCAACCTGTTCATCCTTAATTTTCTAGTGGATATCGGCTGGCTAACCATTATCCTGGGCCCGCCTATGCTGTTTGGATTGTACGAGATCGGCAACGAACTGGCGCATGGGCGCAGTAATGGAGCGGGCGAATTGCTGCAATCGGCCAAAAGGCATTTTCTTGCGAGCTGGCAATGGGCCATCATCAACATTGTGGCGGATGTGGTCATTGTGGTCAATATGGTTTTTTATTGGCAACTGGGGAAGTCGTGGTCCATCATCCTTGTTTCCATTTTTCTCTTTCTGGGCCTGTTTTGGCTGACCATGCAATTTTACGCCATTCCTTACTATATGGAGCAGACGACGAAATCTCTGAAAGTTGCTTTCAAAAACGCGGCGTTGACTATTCTGGGGGCGCCCGGCTATGCTCTGGTTATGTTTCTGTACGCCGCGTTCTGGATGATGGTCAGTTTCATCTTCATCCTTCCTTTGATCCTGGCCGCTCCCTCGCTGGTTGTGGTCACGGGCGACTATGCGGTGATTGAGCGTCTGCAGGAGTTTGGAATCAGCGATAAAGGGTGACTGCTAAGGTGGTTGGCCACAATCGTCTTCTTTATGTCACAAAAATGCGGAGGAAATGAAGGCCCGAAGTCATTCAAGAAGGATTTATCTCTTGTTCCCTCCCATCCGTGTCGAATGAACAGGGCTACGTTAGCAGTTGCGGTAAAGAAGGCGTATGACATCGAACAACTTCACGGAGAGGGAATGGGGGGGGCTTCTGGCTGATGGCTGCAAGTTTTGGCGGCTATTTGCAGTGCGGATTCGGTGTGCGAGAGGCGGTTTCAGCGAGAGATGAAGGGCTGCGTTAGCCAAATTTGAAACCATCGCCCGTGCGTCTTGTCGAAAATCCCGCGGCAATGCGATAATGTGCATCCAGCGTTCTCCGGGCGATGAGGTCATCGCCCTACCATCCTCAATTCACCATGAAGACACTCGTGCTTAATGGCCGCGTGGTGCGAGCGGGCCAGGCTCAGGGCGAAGCCCTGGTCAGTCCCGACCCCATCGGCTTTCTCGGCGGCGTCGATCCCGAAACCGGCGTCATTCTCGACCAAAACCATCCCCTCAAAGGCCAGAGCATCGCTGATAAAATCCTGGTCTTTCCCCACGGCAAAGGCTCGACCGTGGGCTCCTACACCATCTTGCGCCTGGCCCGCAATGGCGTCGCGCCCCGAGCCATGATCAACGCCGCGTCCGAGGCTATCACCGCGGTGGGAGCCATCATCGCGGATATCCCCATGGTCGATCTCATCGACATCAACCAGATTCACACAGGCGATTGGGTGAAGGTGGATGGCGGGCGGGTGGAAGTGTTGCCCGCAAAAGAAAAACCGGCCTGAGGCCGGTCCTGGGGAGGGTTATTTCTTGGGAAAATCCTTGGGCATGTGGCAGTGCTTGTATTTCTTGCCGCTGCCGCACCAACATGCTTCATTGCGGCCCCATTTGGCCAAAACTTCGGGCTGGGGACGTTGGGTGCGATTGAAAATCTTGAACATGAGACACCTGTGACGTAAAGGGTGGGATGAAAACGAATGCGAGGGCCACTTTAACCGATGATGGGATGAAATGCAAAATTCAGGGGCCTCCGTCGGGTAAGCTTTCTTGCAGATGCTGCAATGCGAACAGGCCGGGGCGAGCAAATCCGCAAACAAAAAAGCCCCCCGGCTGAGCGGAGGGCTTGAGTCGTGCAGGTGAAAATCGTCAGGACGCCAGGGTGGAGGTGTCGCCCACGTCCTTGCCCAGGGCCTGAGCCTTGAGCACCCGGCGCATGATCTTGCCCGAGCGGGTCTTGGGCAGACTGTCCACGAAGAAGATCTTGGCGGGCACGGTGATGGGCCCGGTCTCGTGGCGCACGTGCTTCTTCAGCTCGTCCACCAGCTTCTCCGAGCCTTCGTAGCCTTGCCGCAGGATGACGTAAGCCCAGATGACATTGCCCTTGAGCTCATCAGGGATGCCGATGCACGCGGCCTCGGCCACCGCTGGATGGCTGACCAGCGCGCTTTCGATCTCGGCGGTGCCCAGTCGATAGCCGCTGACCTTGATCACATC
>JALXAF010000317.1 GCA_026992375.1 Anaerolineae bacterium | reverse complement strand
GACCAACGGGCCGCGTCCGTTCGCGGCGAGGGCGCGCTGACAGGCGACATGGAATCCGTGGTGAAGGGAGGGGCCTCGGCGCGGGCGTAAAAAGTCGGTGCGGGCCAGAAAGCCGTCGTCAGGGCCAGCAGCAGGATGATCCCCAACACAGCCCACAGCCAGCCAGCGGGCCGCCAGGTCAGCGGCTCCCACGTTGGCGGATCGAGCTTTTCGGCGGGAGTGGAAAGCCCGGGCACCTCCACCCAGCCCAATTTAACCGCCTCGATGGTGGCTTCGGTGCGCGATTGCACCTGCATCTTCTCGAAGATGTTGCGCACATGCACCTTGACCGTGTTGGCGCTGATGGAAAGCTGACGGGCGATCTCGTCATTGCTCATGCCCTGAGCTATCAATCCCAGGATCTCCGTTTCGCGCCGGGTGAGGGGACTATCAGTCATGCAGCGATTATACAACAAAATCAGCTTCTGGATGGAAAATCGGGCCGCCATCCTTGGAGATTTTCAAAAAGATACTGTAAACTTTCGTCGACCACTCATTTTCTCTACGCCCGCCGCCGTCCCTGTAAGGAGCTGATTATGTCTCTGGAAGAACGCCTGAAAGAAATCATCCATCACGCTTATGAGCACTCGCCCGCGATGCGCCAACGTTTCGACGCAGCGGGTCTCGGCCCGGACGACATCCAGACCATTGAGGATCTGGACAAATTGCCCGTGCTCTCAAAGGACGCGGTCGCCGCCATGCAACGGGAAAATCCTCCCTTTGGAGGGCTGCTGGCCGCGCCCCTCAGCGAGATCAAACACATCTATTTCTCTCCGGGCCCGCTGTATGAACCCGACGCCAGCGAGCATGATCCCACCCACATCCCCATGATCCAGGAGGCGCTGCGGCAAAGCGGCTTCGTCCCTGGCGATGTGGTCATCAACACCCTGTCCTACCATCTTGTGCCCGCGGGCCTGATGCTGGACGAAGCCCTGACCGGGATGGGGTGCACCGTCATTCCGGGCGGCGTGGGCAACAGCGATCTTCAGGTGACGATGATGCGGGAGTTGGACGTCACGGGCTATGTGGGCACCCCCAGCTTCCTGATGAAGCTCATCAAAAAATCGGAGGAGATGGGCCTGGATTGGCGCGATTTCAAGCTGAGCAAGGCCCTGGTCACAGCCGAGCCACTGCCCGCCAGTCTGCGCCAGAAGCTGGAAGAGGCCTACGGCGTGAAGGTGGGCAACGCCTACGCCACAGCCGAGCTGGGTTTTCTGGCCATCAACACCACGGGCGGCCTGCCCCTGACGCTGCTGCCCGCTCCCATCATCCAGGTAGTCGCCCCCGACACGGGTAAACAGGTGGGGCCGGGCGAAGCGGGCGAAGTGGTGGTGACCAACTTCAACAAAGCCTACCCCCTCATCCGTTTCGGCACGGGCGATATGGCCATCTTCGACGATCCCGCGCCGGGCCAGAGCAAACAGGAAGCGCGCACCATCACCCTGGTGGGGCGCAGCGGCGAGGCCGTCAAAGTGCGCGGCATGTTCGTGCATCCCAACCAGCTCCGCTTCGCTGTGAGCCAAGCCATCTCCTTCGAAGCCGTGCAGGGCGTGATCACCCGGCCCGAGTTGCGCGACCAGTTCGTCGTCAAAATCGTCCCCCGGGAAACGCCCGCGGATATGGCCGCCGTGGTCGACCAGATCAAAGACCTGGTGCGGCAGGTGTGCCGGGTGCGGGTGGATGAGGTGACATTCGTGGCCCCCGACGACATTCCCGAAGGCTCCCCCATCATGCTGGACCAACGCTCATGGGATTGAACCGCAAACGATGTCAGGTTACAGAAAGGAACGGCGGCGTTTGCCCGGCCAGGTGCAATCGACGCTGCCGCAGGCCGCGCTCGCGGGCGCCGGCGGAGTGAACCGCGCCCATTCCATCCCCGTCGTTACCGAACCGCCACCCCCTGACTACCACGCGAGCAATAATTTCATGTCCAAACAACAAATCATCCGAACAACCATCACCGCAATCTTCCTGCTGATAATCGCCTTTTTGCTGGTGGATTGCAGTCAACAAGCTCCCTCCGCAGAACCGACGAAAGCGGCCCCGACTCTAGCCCCCACCATCGCCATTGCCAGCCCCACGCCCGCGCCCACCAAAGCCTCCACAGCGACGGCGAATGAGAAAAAGGCGGCCGAGGAGGCCGATAAATCTGATAAAGAGTATCCCGAAGCCTACGACTTCACGGCCAAAAACCTGCTGACCAACGAGACATTCTCGCTGAGCGACTATCGGGGCAAAATCGTCTTCCTCAACTTCTGGGGCAGTTGGTGCCCGCCCTGCCGCATGGAGATGCCCGGCTTCCAAAAAATCTACGAGAAATACAGCGATGACGTCGTCATCATCGGCGTAGGCATCAACGACAGCCCCGGCAGCCTCATTGAGTTCGCCAACTCCATCGGCGTCACCTATCCCATCACCAATGATCGCACCAGCGAAATCGCCCGCCATTATCGCATTCGCAACCTGCCCACCACCTATCGCATCGACCAGGAGGGCAAAATCAGGGGCGTGGCTGTGGGCGCGCTCTCAGAGGAGCAGCTCGTCAAGGCCATCGAGGAATTGCTGGCCCGTAAATAAAGCATTGGAGCCGCATGAAAAAAGGCCGACAGACCAAAGCCGGGCGAGTGGCTGCAACGAGCGTGATGCGTAATGCGTGATGCGTGAGATCGTCCCGCATCACGCATTACGGAATTGGATTTCCAGGCAATCCTGGCAGAAGACAAGCATTTTCATTCCTTCAGGGGAATGAGCTGCGCCGGGAGCGACGCCGCCTGAACCAACGCCCGATCAAGAAGCCGAACGCCTGCACCAGGATCACGGCCATCGCGGACAGCAGCACGGCCACCAGGGCCATAATGGCCGAAACCACATCCTCCAGAAAACTGACGAATGGATTACCCGCGCCCGCAGTGGTGACCGCCGGTCGGGTCGTAGCCTTGACCGCGTGCAGCCCGCCCGGCTTCACAAATAATCAGTCATAGGGACGGTTGCCATGCCCGCCAGAGAGGTGCGTCTCATGCGTAGATGTGCGACGCACCTGTGCAACGCGACCTCCGCATCACCGATGAACGACGACAATGGTGCGGGGCGGAGCCCAGTTGTAGAGCCACTTCGCCGCCTGATTGGTGGCGTTGATACAGCCATGACTCATGGGGCGCCCAAAATTATGATGCCAGTAGGTGCCGTGAATGGCGTTTTCGCCCGCGAAATACATCACCCATTGCACGTTGGGCAGGTTGTAGCCGGGCCCGGACATAGTCTGGCTTCGCACTTTGGCCCAGATGCGAAAGCGGCCAATAGGCGTGCGATGGCCCGCCACGCCGGAACTGATGCGGGTGGTGAAGACGACCTTACCATTTTCATGGGCGTAAAGTCGCTGCTGCGAGAGATCGACCTCGATCCATTTATAAGCGTCCGGCCCCTTGAAATTAGACGTCGGCTTCTTTTTGGACTGATCAGCGGGCTTTGCAGTAACTGGAATGCGCAGTTTTTGCCCCACATAGATGCGAGGAGCTCCGCCCAGCTTGTTGACTTTGACGATGGTCGCAATCTTCACGCCGAACTTCCGGGCGATCTTTCCCAGCGTATCGCCCTCCTTTACGACATACACTTTATATTTGACCCCATCCATGGCGCTGTCACCAACTCCCGACGCGGCAGTTGCGACAGATGGCAGCCAGACAACCATCACAAATGCAAAAAGCGCCCCAAGCAATACCATTTTACGCATTTTCATAAGTTCGACAACCTCCGTGGGGGAAAATGAAAAGTGTGGGGGACAAAATGGTTAACGCCAAATATAAGGATACATTAAGGAAACCGGATTGACAAATTTATGTCGCATAAAAATGAAAGAGCGATAAGATGTCGGACAAACTCCTGGATTTAAAGTTTGAGCGCTACGCGCAAACCCCCGATTCAACAACAAAAACAACGCTCAAACAGGCCATACAAAGGCCGAGTTCAGCCTCGCAACACACTCATGCTCTCAGCCGTGGCGATGGGAGATTTGTGACAGTGCACCAATTTCCAGTCCGGAGCGTTGTCGTCGCCAAAGTTATGAAAAACCCGACTTTCGTTATGCGAAAGATGCCGCACGTGACCACCCTGCACCACCCGCACGAACAGCGTATAGCTGATGATAGCTGTATCGCCATAAACCTGGATGCGCGGCTGCAAAATCTCATGTTCGATGCGCAGATCTGCAACGTCATCAGCCCCGCCCACTGCGGCCCGATGGATGCGTATCTCCCGCAAGTGAAAATCGAGGCCATCGATGCGCTGGGAAGAAATATACCACTCGAAGAAGGAAACGTCCTCAGCGGTCAGGGCCGCATAGGCCTCGGCGTCGCCATCCCAGATGCTTTGCAAGCTGTGATCGAGGAGATCGAGGAGGAAACGGGCGAATTCGGGGTTGGGATCGGATTGATAGGTCATGGCGGCACGCGGAATTGAGAGAGAGAGAGAGAGAGAGAAGGAGGAGGAACGACACAAGGCGGTAGGCGTCGAGCCCGACCCGGGCCAACTCTCCACCAGCAGATAGCCGTAATTGTGCCAGGAGAATGGCAGGTTGTCAACGAAACAGAGACAGGCCCGCTCGGCCCGCATGGTGCGCCTCATCCAAATTTTTGCTATACTTTCACATAGCTGCCCCATCATGCACGCGCCCAAAAGCTGCGCCCCATCGCGGGCGAACGCAGGTTGAGGCGCCCCGGGGGGGGGGCGATGACAGCGCATTTCCATCGCCCAGGCTATTCTCAAAAAACCGCCCAACCTCATATTGGACGAAGCCATCTCATCTATGGATAATAAGGAGGAAGCGGGCATTCATCGCTCCCCGGACGCCACGACTTCGGAGGAAATTTCCGCAACTTTTGCGGATTTCACACGTCTACAAGTTTATGACTGCCAAAGCAGCTCTGTTCACTAAACACAGATAGCAAGTGTCTTCACGTTTCTTTATTCATTCGCCCAGCGCCCGCCGCCAGTCCAAATCGTCGACTGAAGTCGTGCTATTAAGCCTTGCGGGC
>JALXAF010000316.1 GCA_026992375.1 Anaerolineae bacterium | reverse complement strand
GCCCCACCACCACGGTGAAAACCAGCAGGGTGGCGACGCCCGGGCCCGCCACCACTGCGCCATGACTGAGATGCACCAACCACGACTTGAAGAAGATGGTGAGCGGACTGGCGCTTCCGATCTGCCCAGAAACAAAATCCCAATCCAGCGTCAGCAGGATGATGGCCATGAGCATGGCGAAGGGCAGCAGGACGCGCCAGTAAGCCAGGCTCTCGCGGTGTTCTTTGCGCCGTAAGGAGGTGCGGCGCTCCCGGCGGCGTTTGTCTTTTTTGCCCTTGCGTTTGCCCGATGGCGGTGGGGACGCTGCCGAGACAGGCGCGGGCGCTGGCTGGGCCCGAAAATCCAATTGCCCTGAGCCCAGCACGGCCAGGGCCGCGGCCAGAATGAAGAAGGTGGTGCGGGTGGCGACGATGGCGATGCCGAAGTGAATCTCGACGAAATGGGCGACCAATGTGGCGAAGATGGCGATGATGAGCAGATGCCGCCGCTCCAGCGTGGTGATCTCATCGGAGCCGCGGAAGGCCGCCCAGGTGATGTAGATGAGGATGCCGGTGATGAAGCCCAAAGGCAGGCCCACGCCCAGGAATTCGGGCACGCCCATGGCCCAGGGGATGATGACGCCCGCGGCCGCGCCGGAAAGGCCCAGGATGAAGAACAGATAGCGGCTGATCTTATCGGCGATGAGGCCCAGCCAGGTGAGCGCAAAGTAGAAGATGCTGAGGAAGAGGGCGAAGTAGGCCAGGAAACCCAGGATGCCGGTGTTGACCAGGCTGTCGAAGGTCTCGTTGTGCGAGCGATCGGGGGAGGCGTTACGGTGCTCCAGTTCGCCCAGCTCGGGCCGATAGAAGCGGTTGTACGCCACCCACATGGATTCGGGACCGTAGCCGATGAGCGGGCGGATGGGGTTCAGAACGTCGGTGTGGTCATCAGGAAATTGCAGGGGCTCATGGGGCTTCAGCATCATGTCCACCACACCCTGCCAGATGAGAACGCGCACCCGACCGGTGCCATGCTCGAAATCCATCAACCTGGCCAGACGGCCCACGTAGGGGATATCCTGGAAGCCGGGTAGGATGGATGGCGACAGGTTCAGCAGCGCCACCAGTAGCGCCGCGATCAGCGATTGCGTGATGAAACTCAACCACAGCCAGCGCCAGCCCGTTTTGCGGAAGAGGGGAACCAGATAGAGGGCCATTGCAATGACGATAGCCAGGAACAGCAGCAGCCCTCCCAGCGCTCCCGACAGTTTGGCCAGGGCCACAAGCCCGGCCGCCAGCGTGAACAATCCCAGCAGCCCCATGCCCGCGCCCAGCAGCACATCTCGGCCCGCCATGCTTTTTTGCCCGCCCGCCTGCTGGCGCAGACTGGTGAGCGCCAGCAAGCCGAACACATATAGCCCCATGGCCAGACCGATCCAGGGGCCGCGGCTTTGGGTGAAGAGGATGGCTAAAAACTGGATGACCAGCACGAAGAGGAGCGCGCCTGCGGTCAGCGCGTCCGCCGCCGAGCCCTGTTCATCCAGCAGCATTTTGCGGGTGGCGGTCATCAGCCGCTCGATGGTCAGCGGCACGGCCATAATCAGCCAGGCCGCCAGAAAGATGGAGTTGCCCATGTTGCCCGCCACGCGTTTGATGGTGTCGCCGCCCCAGGGCAAGGGGTCCAACTGGTAGTGCTGAACGATGCCATACAATGCAATGGGCAGGCTGACCAGGATCAGCGTGTATTGCAGGCGACGCCATTGCTCTTCCCGCCGCAGGGCATTTAGCGTGAGGAAGAAGAGTGTCATGTAGCTGATCATGGTGAATGCGCCCTGAAGGCGCTGGTAAGAGCCCCAGAAACTTTGTCGGGGTGCCACAGAAAGCGCAGTGCTCAGCAGATAGGCCGCCAGCAGGGCCAGCACAGGCAGAACCAGGGGTCTGCGCCAGAAGGATGCGCTTTGCTGATGCTCCCCCTCCTCCTGCTTCGAGCCCGTCCGCCAGGTCTCGAACAGCTTGACCACTCCGGCGATGAGCCCGAACAGCGCCATGGTGCGCATCAGGCTGATCTTGTCGGGTTCGAAGACGCGTTGGGAGTAGACGTTGAAAAACAACGGCGTCAGGATCATGGCCAGCAGCCAGGCCGTCTCCATGACGGCGTCTGCATATTTCATCAATCGTGACATCATGGGCGTTTCTCTCATCACGCTTCCAGGGCGCTAAGCACCAGGGGTAAAAGTTGCTTTTTGCGTGAAACCACGCCATCGGCCCGCAGCGTGCCATCCGGTTCGCGGTTGTAGGGCAATAATTCCAGCGCGGTCACCTCATTTGTCAGCAGCAGGCGGCTGGAGCCTGCCACCACATCGGTGACCATAAGGATGGCGAAGTCCAGGCCGTTTTCATCTCGCAGCCTGATGAGCGCCTCGCGTAAGGGTTCGAGATAGCGTTTGAGCTGTTGGAATCCAGCCACTTCCACCTGGGCGATGCCGAATCTCACACCTCCGGCCTCATACAGTTTGAAATCGGCGTGAACGATCTCATCGGGCGTACGGGAGGTGAGTCCTGCGCCCGCCTGCAGGATGGCCCGAGTGTAGGATTCAAAGGTTTCGCCTGCCAGGGGCGCGCCGCCGATGAACGCCCAGCGGCCCAGTCTTTTGGCCGCCAGTCGATCTCGATCGGTGGTGGTGGGTGATGTCAGGCCCAGGGTGTCGGAGATGAGGCCCGCCAACAGCAGCCCCGCCAGTTTGGGCGGAGCGCTGAACCCGGCGTCGTCGATGCGCTCCGAGACCAGGGTGCAGGTGCTGCCCACCGGATCCACCGTGAATTTGATGGGGGTGCGGGTGGGGGCGTTGCCCAGGCGATGGTGATCCAGGATTTCGATGAGATCCGCTTCGTCCAGCGACCCCAGGGCCTGATCAGGCTCGTTGTGATCCACCAACACCACTTTGATACGGGGCGGATGCAGCGCTTCGCGCTGGCGGCAGATTCCCACATAGCTGCCATGATCATCCACGACCCAGAATTCGGTGCGCTCTTCTCGCAGGATGCGGGGCAGCGCCTCTTTGATGCGGTTGCCTGCCCGGAATTTGGGCACGCTTTCATCGCACACCTCTCGGGCGGGGGTGTCGAAGAGCTGGGAGAGGTGTATATCCGCCTTGTGGGTGTGCGGGCCGATGAGTTCGCTCAGCCAGTTGAACAGGCTAAGGCCGGTGACGAGGCCGTAGGGCGAGCCATCCTCGTTGATGACGGGAGCGATGCCGCCGGTGCGGGTGGCGATGGCCCAGGCCTCGCGCAGGGGTTCATCGGGCGTGGTGGTATTGAATCGATGCGCGATGTTCTCGAATCGCGGGGAGGCGTCGGGCAGCAGCAGGGGCGGCTCCAGCTCCAATCGCTTCAGCACCCAGGTGGTTTGGGGATTGAGCTGGCCCGCCCGGGCGGGGATGACGTTTTCGCCGGGCAGGGTCTCATCCAGGAACCAGGCGTAGCCCATGGCCGAGGCGATGGAATCGGTGTCGGGGTTGCGGTGTCCGATGACGTAGATGGTGTTTTCGTGCTTGGGCATTTTTATCGCTCGATGATGTGTATGCGAACTCGCTGACGACAATGCGGCGGCCCTTATAGGATACCATCAATTGCGGTGAAAATGCGATCTGCCCCATCGCTATCGAATCCTCATTACGCCCGTTTCGCCGTAACTGATGAGGTCCAGCAATACCAAATTTAGAATCCGCAAGCGGAAAGGAAGCGATTTCGCCCCTCCCGGCCTCCTTTTTGCCCCCACCCCGCCCCTCCCCCGATACTCGCTGCGCTCGTGTTCGGGGGAGGGAGACGTCCATCTGCCAAACGGATTGGCAAACCAGCGGCTCCTCCCCCTGCAAGGCGTTAGCCGAAGCGGGGGGAGGCCGGGAGGGGGGCTTGTTGCCAGGCCAAATTTGAAATTGTTGGCGCCCTGTCCTTTGGCGTTTTGGGGATTTCGTTGTACACTGGGATGTGAAGGCGCATTTTATCACCTTCGCGCCTTCATATTTTCGCGCCTTCATTGCAATCGTCGGGAAGGCGTTTTATACAATTTTTGCTTTGATACATTCGTCAAAGCCCATTCAACCCTATCGAGAAATTTATATGACCGAACAAAAACGTCTGAAATCCGCGCTCTTCGTGGATTTCGACAATATCTATCTGGGGCTGCGTCAACTGGATGAGGACGCAGCGGAGCAATTCGCATCCAATCCTGCGCACTGGCTGAAATGGCTGGAGGAGGGTATGCCGGGCATGACCGGGCCCGAGGAGATGGAGCAACGCAGGCGGGACATTCTCATCCGCCAATGTTATCTGAATCCCAGGGGATTTCAGCAATATCGCCCCTATTTTACCCGTTCCGCTTTTTCTGTGGTGGATTGTCCCTCGTTGACTTCGCAGGGGAAGAACAGCGCCGACATCTACATGGTGATGGACATCCTGGACACGCTGGATCATCCCACGCATTTCGATGAGTTCATCATCCTCTCCGGCGATTCCGATTTCATGCCCGTGATGCTGCGGCTGCGGGAATATGATCGTCGCACCACCATTCTTTCGGCCGGGCCCGCGGCCGCCGCGTTCATCGCCGCCGCCGATCTGATCATCAGCGAGGATGTGTTCATCGAGCACGCGTTGGGCGTGGGCGGAGAAGAAGGCCGCAAGGGGGCCAATGGCGTCGCGGTCACATCCACCGCCACGCCCGAGCTGCTGGACGCGATGGCCGAGAAGCTCTACGCCGAGGCCAGCGCCAATGGCGAGATTTTGGCCACGGATCTGCCCAAGCTCTATCGCACCTTCCCCGAGTTTCGGCGAGACAGCAACTGGCTGGGGTTTTTCTCTTTGCGGGCGCTCACCACGCACCTCACCCAGCGGCACCCCAACCTGCGCATCACCGAGGGGGATCCCTGGCGGGTGACGGTGGCTCTGCCTCGCAAGCGCAGCAAATCCAAGCGTCAGTCCGCCGAACGCCAGCCGCAGCCCAGTTCTGAGGAGCGTTTGCGCAAGCGCATTCTGGACCTGGTGCGCAAGCTGGTGGGCGAATCCGGCGAGCCTATCCTTATGGGGCGGGCCGCGCAGGAAGTCATCAATCAGCTAGGCGACAAGGTGCTGCGCAGCCACTGGGCCGGCGCGGGCACGTTCAAGAATCTTTTGCAAAGCGAGGATGATCTGGGTTTCGAGATCGCCACCTCACCCTCGCCCGGCTATCTCTATGACCCCGAACGACATTCTTTGCCCCGGGATGAGGAGGCCGCCAGGACGAAGGATGAGATGCCGCCCAAGCTGGCCGAATTCGCCAAGCGCATCAGTCAGATCACCGGCGCGCCCTATCTCACGCCCAGGCAGTATGCGGTGCTGTTCACGGCGCTGGCCGAGGATCTGAAAGAGCATCCCTACCACCTCACGTCCACTTCCAAGGCGGTGCGTGACCGCGTCATCGAGCAGGGCGAGGCCATCTCGCGGGCGAATATCAACAATGTGCTCAAGGGCATCGCCTACGCCAAGCATCGGTTCAGCAAGCGCGATACGCCCCAGAGCCTGGCCCGCATCTATCGCTCCTACGTTCTTTCTCGCTGCGACGACGCCGAACTCGAGCTTTCGCGGGAGGAAAAGCGGATGCTGCGGGAATGGATCGAGAGCGGCCTGCGAGAGCTGGACAAGAAGAAATCCGAGAAGAAGAACGGCAATGGCAAGGCTGCCGAATCGACGGCGTTGGTCAAGTCGGCGTCCGAGGACTCTGCTACGGAAGGGAAGAAGAAGTCTCGAAAGTAGAAATCGACGAGGCGGCGTTCATCCCAGGATGTGCGCCGCCTTTTTGAATCGCAACGATGGAGCTTACATGTCTGACCGTGGATGCTGCAGTTGCGAACATTCGACACGCCAGGAACGTGAAACGTCAAGCGTCAAACGTCATCCTGCTGTGACGATGTCATGGTTCATTGCAGGACGCTGCTCCGCCGACAATCACCTGACGTTTTACGGCCTGCCCTGAGCGAAGCCGAAGGGTTTTACGCATGACGCGGGTTGGCGTGAATGGCCGACGCTGCTTCATCAGGCGTCTTCTCGCCGTGGCCCGTACAGTTATTTTATTCTCCCATTATGACCGCACCCCGGAAAATTCTGCATCTTGATCTGGACGCGTTTTTCTGCGCGGTGGAGGAGTTGCGGAATCCTGAGCTGAAAGGCAAGCCTTTTGCGGTGGGGGGTAGTCCAGAAAAACGCGGGGTGGTCGCGTCCTGCTCTTATCCGGCCCGGGCCTATGGCGTGCATTCGGCCATGCCCATGTCTCAGGCCATCCGTCTTTGTCCCGAGCTCATCATCGTCAGCCATTCGCGGGGCGGATACAGCGCGGCCTCGCGTGAGGTTATGGCCCGGGTGCGCGAGCTGACGCCTCTGGTGCAGCAGATTTCTATCGACGAGGCGTTTCTGGATGTCAGCGATTTGCCCGAGCCGCTGGAGACGCTGGCCCGACGTCTGCAAACCCGTATCCGCGAAGAGCTGCGGCTGCCCTGCTCGCTGGGCGGAGCCACGAACAAGCTGGTGGCCAAGATCGCCAATGACGTGGGCAAAAGCCGGGCGGGCAAAGGGGATTATCCCAACGCCATCACCATCGTGCCGCCGGGCCAGGAGGCGGCTTTTCTGGCTCCACTGCCGGTGCGGGCGCTGTGGGGCGTGGGCCCCAAAACCGAGGAGAAGTTGCAAGCGCTGGGGATTTTCACCATCGGGCAATTGGCCGCGTATCCCGAAAGGGAGCTGGGCGGGCTGTTGGGGCAGCACGGCTGGGAGCTGGCCCGCCGCGCCCGGGGCATCGACAATCGGCCCGTAAAGGCGGAGCGGGGGCAGGCCAAATCCATCAGCAAGGAGACGACTTTCGCCCGGGATGTGAGCGATGGGCGGGCGCTGGAGGCCGCGCTGCGGCGGCTTGCCCAGGACGTGGCCCGGTCGCTGCGGCGCAAGGGCTATCTGGGCCGTACTGTCAGGCTCAAGTTGCGGTTGAGCGATTTCACCACCCTCACCCGGCAGACCACTCTGGCCAAGCCTACCGACGATGATCGAGTCATCGCGCGCGAGGTCGTGGCCCTGTTCGAGAGGATATGGCCCGCGGGCCAGCCGGTGCGGTTGGTGGGCGTGGGCGTCACCAATCTGCAAAAGGGGTTGGTGCAGCTCAGCCTGTGGGAGGAGAAGGATGCTCGTATGCGGGATTTGCAGGCCGCCATGGACGCGCTGCGGGAGAAATACGGCCAGAATGTCATCCACCGCGGCGTGGATGAGTGGGATAAGGTGTGAGTTGGAGCGGATGGCGCTGTTTCGTCTCTGGCCCGATAGCGTGTAAAATAAAGTTGCATCCATCACAGGAGCCGACTGATCCATGCCCGACATGCTCATCATCTTCAATCCTTTTTCCAACCGCGGCGACAGCAGGCACACCATCGACGCGGTGCTGCAGAATCTGGCCAGCAGTGATCTCAGCTACGAGGTGAAGCTGACCGAAGGGCGACGGCACGCCATCGAGCTGGCCCGAGAGGCCGCGTTGGCCGGGGTGCCTCTGCTGGTGGCTGCAGGGGGCGATGGCACGGTCAACGAGGTGGCCAACGGCATTCTTCTGGCGGCCGAGGGGCGGGAGGGCGTGGCTCCCGTCACTATGGGGGTGTTGCCCATGGGCAGCGGCAACGATTTCGCCTGGGGGCTGGGTATACGCGATGGCGTCGAGGAGGCGGTGGACAGGCTCAAGCGCGGCCACACCCGGGTCATCGATGTGGCCTTGGCCGAGTTCGACAATGCGCCCAACCGCTATTTCGTCAACATGCTGGGGTGCGGCTTCGACGCTCGGGTGAACATTGAGGCGCATAAAATCAAGCGTCTGCGCGGGTTCGCCATTTACTTGGCAGCGGTGTTGAAAACCCTTTGGGTTTATTTCGAGCGCCCCCAGGTGCATCTGGAACTGGATGATCGGACATTGGACACCCCCGCTTTCATCACCTTTGTGGCCAATGGGCCGCGGCTGGGCGGCGGTTTTCTGGCTACGCCCCAGGCCCGCCATGATGACGGCAAGATGGACATCTGCATCGCCACGGACATCAACCGCCGGGAGGTGGGGCCACTGATCCCGAGGCTGATGAAAGGCAAGCACACCGATCATCCCAAGATCATTATGGATCGAACGCGATCGCTGACGCTGCAAAGCGACTATCCGTTGCCTTGCCAGGCTGATGGCGAGACCATCGCCGAGAATCTGCATCTCGTCAAAATCACCACCATTCCGCAGCGGCTGCGAGTTGTCGTTTGATATGTTCGATTTTCTCGAATTATCCATTTGGGGCGTTTTGTTCGCCATCATCACCGGTTATCTCATCGGCTCCATTCCCTCCGGCGTCATCTTTTCGCGACTGTTTGGCGGCCCGGACCCGCGCACCACTGGCTCGACGCACACCGGAGCCACCAATGTGCTGCGCAACAGCAATCGCGCCGCGGGCGTCCTCACCGGTTTGCTGGATTTGATCAAAGGCGCGGCCGCGGTGTGGCTGGTGCAATTGGTCTTTCCCAGCCCGTGGGTGATCCCCCTAACGGGCGTGGCTGCTGTGGCGGGGCATTGCTGGCCCGCCTTCACCGATTTTCAAGGCGGCATGGGCATCGGCGTGAGCGCGGGTCTGGCTTTGTGGCAGTTCCCGCTGGTGATCCCTATTTACGCGGCGGCCTACTTTGCGGTGAATTATTTTGTGAGACATCAGGCCCGCACAGTGATGCTCATCTCCGCTTTTCTGCCCCTGATGTTGCTGCCCTTCCGTCCCTCGCCCGAGAAGATGGCCCTGGCCTCGGGCATCGCGGTGGTGCTGGTCATCCGTTGGGCCAGCGATTTCAATCGGATTTACGAATAGCCGCGGCGGGTGCGGCGAGGGCATTGCCGAGCGGGCGATCCCGCCGGGCGGCGACAGCAGAAAGCCAGGGATGTGTGGTATAATTGGGGAGAATCGAAAGTTGGAAAATGATGCACAAGCTCCACTCACCGAATTTACAACGAAAGCTATGAACTACCTTATCACGGGCGGCGCAGGTTTCATCGGAAGACATTTGGCCAACAGGTTGGCTGCATTGGGCCACAATGTTCGCGTCATCGATGACTTGAGCGCGGGCGAAAAAGAGGCTTTGGATAGCCGGGTGCTTTTCACTCGTGGCGATGTTCGTGATCAGCCCAAACTCTGGACATTGCTGCACGAGATCGATGTGGTCTATCATCTTGCGGCCAAAGTGTCGTTGCCGCAATCGATTTTGTATCCGCGGGAATACAATGATGTGAACGTGGGCGGCACCGTGGCCCTGATGGAGGCGATGCGCGCCATCGCCGCGCCGCGCATCGTTCTGGCCTCCTCCGGCACCATTTACGGTGATCAGAAGCGTCAGCCAGTGGATGAGCAGGTCTCGCCCGATCTGCGCACGCCCTACGCGGTGAGCAAGCTGGCGGCCGAGGACTACATCTTCACCCTGGGGCGGCATTATGGCATCGAGGCGGTGGCTTTGCGGATTTTCAACGCGTATGGCCCGGGCCAGGCCCTGCCTCCCGCTTATCCGCCCGTCGTGCCTCAGCTTCTCAGCCGAACGTTGCAGGGCGGCTCGCTGGTGGTGTATGGCGATGGCCGACAGACCCGCGATTATGTTTACGTCTCGGACGTGGTGGATGCGCTCATCGCCGCCGGGCTGCGGGATGATCTGGATGGCGAGGTGATCAACATCGGCTCGGGTGTGGAAACCAGCGTCAATGATTTGATCGGCTTGATCGAGGAAGTGACCGGACGCAAGGCCCATGCGCTTTACAACGAAGAGCAGTCGGGTGGGGTGCGGCGGCTGGTGGCCGATGTGGGAAAAGCGGAGCGTCTTCTGGGATTCCGTCCGCAAAAGTCATTGGCCCAGGGGCTGCGCCTCACGCTGGAGGAAGATGAGCGTTTTCGGGCGTTGCTGGCCCAGCCCGTCGTCTGAGACATCCACCCGCCGCCCGATTCTTTTCTCCAACGTTGTTCTGCATCCCGCCATGATCTGGAAATACAAAACATCCCTCGAAGCCCTCAACCAGACCCGCAGCCACACCGCGGTCGAGCATCTGGGCATCCGCTTCAGTGCCATCGGCGACGATTGGCTGGAGGCCGTCATGCCCGTGGATCATCGCACCCGACAGCCAGCGGGCATTTTGCATGGCGGCGCCACCGCATTGCTGGCCGAGACCATCGGTAGCGTGTCCTCGGTGCTCATCATCGATTGGCCCAGGCAGCAGGCCGTGGGCATCGAGCTGAACATCAGCCATTTGCGCTCGATTAGCCAGGGCCAGGTGACGGGGCGGGCGACGCCCATTCGCATCGGTCGGCGCACCCACGTGTGGGATATCCGCGTTCGGGATGAGGAGGACAGGCTCATCGCAGTGGCCCGCCTCACCATGGCCATTCTCTCGCCGTAAGGAATCGCTACGCTTCTGGATTTATGGAGGCATATCGGCTTCGATTTTTGTGAAGACATCGGAGTCCCCGCCAGACCTCCGATGTCTTCTGCTGGCGAACCGCCGCGATCCCTGAAATCCCAATGAATCCGGACTGGTTTATTCCAGGAAAATCTGCACGTGGTCGCCGTCCTCCTCGGTCACATCGATGAGCACGCCCGCCTCGCCCTCGCGCAGGGCCTCTTCCAGCTCGGCCATTACATCGGGCCCGAGCTCATCGGAATCGAAACCGGCCATGGAGAAATGCCCGCCCATGCGCAGCGCCGCTTTCACCACCACCAACGGCAGCTTGATGTGCACCCGGTCGCCGTTGCGCTCCTTGACCTCGATGCGCAGCCAGCGGGCCTTTTTGCCGGGCGTCTTCCACGCGGCTTGAACCTGAGAATTGCCACTGCCGCCCACTGCTTCCGAGGCTTTCAGCGCCTCCAGCAGCTCCGAAGCCTCCTCGGCTGTGATTTTGCCCTCTTCGAGCATTTTTAGAATCTGCAAGCGTTCGTCAGACATGAGTGATTTCCTCCAAATTGGATAGCGATTTCGTTTTGACGATGGTTTGAGAGAAAGAGCGCACCGGCTTGAACTGGAGCGCTCGCCAGCGTTTGCGTCGCGGCCCGATGACCACTTCTACATGATTTCCGTCGCTATCCAGGACGACCTCGATGGCGTCCTTGTGCAGCGCGTCCAGCAGTTCGGGGTCTTCGAGGATCATGCGGGCCATGTCCACGGCGTCGTCAGGAACGGGCGAGAGTTTCAGGCCAAGGCGCAGCAATGAAAGGGGGATGGGCAGGGCCAGGGAGATGACCGCGTCATCACTATCCACCAGCACATGCACCCAGATGGCCTTGCGCTTGGCCCAGAACCAATAACTTCCCGCGGCTGCGGCTCCGATAGCCAACGCCCCGACGCCAACGACAACCACGCCGCCGAGCGCGATCACTGCCGCAGCGCCGCCGACCAGCGCCGCCGTCGTTCCCGCGGCCGCCAGGGGTCGGGAGAATCGTCCGTTTCGCCGCAGCGAATGCAAGCGCGGTCGCCATCTCACGAGACCCCCGCCGCCGGGGTTGCGGGGATGTTGCATGATGCTCATTGCAGCGCCTCCAGCAGTTGATCACCTTCCTCCGCCGTGATTTTGCCCTCGGCCACCATGCGCAGGATCATCTCCCGTTCCGCCGCCAAATTATCTTTGGGCGGAGCCGAGTCGGCAGGCGGAGGGGTCGCCACTGTGCGGGTGACTTTGACTTGTTTTTTGCCTCTGCGGCGGCCGAAGAGGCCCGCCAGGCCCATGAAATGGATGCCGGAATTGGCCTCGGCCGCGGGCGGGTTGGGCCCGATGTACACATCGCCATCGGCTTCCAAATCCACGGTGATAACGGGCTGCGCGCCCTCGGGTCGGGGCAGAGTGATGGTCTCATTCTCAGCCTGGATGCTCTGTCCGTCCAGCTCGACGCTGATGCGGCCATCCGCTTGAATCCGGCCGGCCACCCGCGTGGAGGCGGGAACCTTCAGGAACGCATTGCCGTCGACCCGCAGACGCACATTCTGGGCGACATCGCCCGCCAGCGTCAGATATGCGCCGCCATCGGTGGCGATGTCGATATCGCCGTCGCAGCGCTTGATGACCACCGGGCCGTCGGCGTTGCTGACGGTGACGTCACCACCGATCTCTTTGAGCGTGGTGGGGCCGTCTATATTCGTGACCATCACCGGGCCGCTGATGCGGCTGACGATGAGCGGCCCGTCCGCATTGCGAACGTGCAACGACGCGCCGCCTTCGACGGTCAGCGGGCCATCCATCGAGAGAGCTTCGATCTCACCTTCGGTGACTTTGCGCACCTTGACGGGGCCGTCCGTATCCAGTCGCAGATGAGCGTCGCGCGGCACTGCGGCGCTGATAGGGCCATCGAAATGCACTTTCACCACCTGTCCCTCCCGGGACCAATGCAGGTCGCCCACGCCATTGAATAGGGCGTCGGAGCGGTCATCTCCCTCGATGTTAATGGGGCCATTGCATTTCAGATGGAGAATGTCGCCCGGTTTCAGGGGCGCTGTTTCTGTGAACCAGCCAGCGCTCTGCCCCTTTGTTTTCCTTGTTTTCATGCGATTTCTCCTTTTAGCATCTGAACGGCCTGATCGGAAGTGATGACGCCCGCTTCCAGATCGGCCAGAATTTGACGGCGGCGTTCGGGCGACAGCGATTGAGGCCTGGCCTCGTCCGAGCCGCTGGGCTCATATCCCAGCGCCCGAATGACCTCGTGCAACTGCGCCCGGGCCGTGGGATACGAGACGCCCAAGATCTCTTGCACTCGATTCAGCTTGCCCTCCGAGCGGATGAACAGCTCGACGAATTGCTGGTGTTCGGGTGAGAGCCGGGCCAGGCGAGGCAGCTCGAACGCGCCTTCCACCGATGTGCCGCAATGAACGCAAGCGAGTTTTGTGACAGACAGGTTTTGTCCGCAGACCGGACAGCGTCCTGGAACAGGATATCTCATCATTCACCTCTGAGGGGGGATTCAAATTTCTATTTGCATCATAGCAAAAATTTTTACTCTTGTCAAGATATTTTTTAGAAATTTTACCGCAAAATTTGAAATTGTCAATCTTTTGTGTAATTTTTCTGCATGTGGCAAACGGTGCGAATCTCTTCGCGCTGGAAATGGCGACGAAATGTCATGCGCTAGCTGTTGCTTGTTTTTTTTGCGATATGCCGTCACGCCGCGTCAATGCGTCTGATCCCTCATTCACCTTCCCTTATGTTTGACAACCTTCTCCCGCTGGGCCCAACCGACATCCACATCACGCCCATTGGTCTGGGAACCTGGCAATTTGCCCAGAACGCCGTCGTGCAGGAGACGCTGGATGACGGCGTCAACTGATTCGACTGCCGCTCGATTTCGTCGCCTCGACGGCGCTTCTCTCCACCCACGCCAGCGTGCTCATCCCCGCCATCCTGCTGGCGATTGTGTAGATGATCTGAATTTTGTGTTAGCCTGGTTGGGGCTGATCACTCCCTTGTTACGTCATTCCGACGACCACAGGGAGGAGGAATCTCCCAGGTGCGATGCACTTGAGATGGGCGTTGGCCTGACGCAACACCGGATCAACGCCTGACCTGATGCGACATGGCCACGGCTTGTGGCAAGTGCGTCGCACCTATAGGGTCAGCGGATGTATCGGTACAGGCCCGTTTCCAGGATGTATTGCCGCACGCACTCGGGCACAAGATAGCGGATGCTGCTGCCGTGGAGGATGCGGCGGCGGATGTTGTTGGAGGCGATGTCTACGCCGGGCATGGGCAACAAGGTCACTTCGTGACTGATGCCGGGCAGGGCTTTTTCCAGCGGCGTCCAGTCGATGTCGTAACCGGGGCGGGTGGCCGCAGCCAGGCGGGCCAACAGGCGAATGCGTTCGGGCTCGTGCCAGTTGGGAAAATCGATGACCGAATCCAGCCCCATGAGGAACCACAGGTCGTCACCCGGCTGCAACAGCTTCTCCCGGGCGATTTCCAGCATCTCCGCGGTGTAGTCGGGCCCCTCGCGCTCGATGTCGATGAGGCTGATCTCGAAGGCGTCGTTGTCGGCGATGGCCATTCGCAGCATGTCCAGGCGATGTTCGGCGCTGGCGATGATGCGGCCTTGCTTGTGGGGCGGGTCCGCCGCGGGAACGAAGTAAACTTTATCCAGGCGTAAGGTGTCGCGGGCGGTTTCGGCCAGGATGAGGTGTCCGAAGTGAACCGGATCGAAGGTGCCGCCCAGGAGTCCGATGCGTGACATAGGAAATCAGAAATCTGAGATGGGGTGTTGGTTGTTCGACATAGTTCATTCTCTTGCAAAACGGCCTTTACAATTTTCCCATCAAACGTCAAAAAGAGCCTTTTCGCCACGCTTTGACGTTTGACGCTTTACGTTTGTCGCACTTTTGCCAGACGTTGATCACTTGAAATCGTAGAAATACCGGATGGACGCTCTGAACCATGCCGCTATTCGTAGTAATAATCGTCATGCCATTCCAGCGTGATGTCGCCGATGATGACCGCGTCGCCATCTTCGACGCCCGCCTGCTCCAGGGCCTCGGCGACGCCCATGGCCTCCATGATGCGATGGAAGCGCAGCGCCGCCTCGTAGTAATCCCAGTTGGTCATGGCTGCGGCCCGCTCGATGCGTTTGCCTCTGACGGCCCAGCCTTCGGGCGTTTTTTCGATCTCGAACGCGTCTTCATCCACCGGCTGCAGGATGGGCATGGCTTTTTTACGCTCGATGGGCGGCAGCTCGTTGAGAATGGCCACAGCCCGACGCAGCAGCGTCTGCAGGTTCTCGCCCGTGGCCGCGGAGATGGGGATGGCTTCCACGCCCTGGCGGGCCAGTTCATCCCGCACCTGGGGCCAGCGCTCCCGCACTTCGGGGATATCCATCTTGTTGAAGCCAACCACCTGGGGTTTGTCGGCCAGTTGGGGATTGAACAGCTCCAGTTCCTGGTTGATGGCCTGAAAATCGCCCAGGGGGTCGGGGCTGAGGCCGTTGATCAGGTGGATGAGCACGCGGGTGCGTTCGATGTGCCGCAAAAAGTCATCCCCCAGGCCCACGCCTGAATGCGCGCCCTCGATGAGGCCGGGGATGTCGGCCAACACCACATCCTGATAATCCACCACGGCCACGCCCAGGTTGGGCTCCAGCGTGGTGAAGGGATAGTCCGCGATCTTGGGTTTGGCCCGGGTGACGGTGGCCAGCAGGGTGCTTTTGCCCGCGTTGGGCACGCCAATGATGCCGATGTCTGCGATGAGCTTCAGCTCCAGCCGCAGCCAGCGCTCCTCGCCCGGCTCGCCCTTTTCGGCGATGCGGGGGGCCTGATTGGTGGCGGAGCGGAACGCGTAATTGCCGCGGCCGCCCCGGCCGCCCCGGGCCACCAGCAGCTTTTCGCCCGGCTCCAGCAGCTCGCCCAGAAATTCGCCGGTGTCCGCGTCGTAAACCTCGACGCCGGGCGGTACGGGCACTTCGACGGTCTTGCCGCGGGCGCCCTGCTTGTTGGAGCCGCTGCCGTGCTTGCCCCGTTCGGCCTTGAAATGCACCTTGAACGCAAAATGGTGCAGGGTGTTGTGGCGTTCGCTGGCGACGAGGTAGACGTCGCCCCCGCGGCCGCCGCTGCCGCCCGCGGGCCCGCCACGGGGCACGAATTTCTCGCGGCGAAACGCAACGACGCCGTTGCCGCCATCGCCGCCCTTGACATAGATTTTTGCCTGGTCTTTGAACATGGTGCGCAATAAAACACCCGTCCGGAGGACGGGCGTCGAGGTCGAAAAGCGTGAGGGTCAATCAGCGGATTGCGCCACTTTGGCGATGAAATCCATGCTGAGCCGCTTGATTTCCTCTAAAACCTCGGTGATCTCCGGATCGAGGAAGATGTTGAGTTGATCGACGCCCTCATCGGCCCACAAGGCGTCCAGTTTTTCCTTCAGCGCCTGGGCTTCTCGGGCGAGTTGCGTGATGTCGGTGGATGAGGTCATAAAGATGCTCCATCGGGTTGGGGTGTTGGCGTCATTATAGCTGATTCGGCGGTCGGGAGCAATAAAGCGGGTACGATCGGATCATCGCCCGGTGAGCGCCCGCCGCCAGAAGCCCGCACCCCAGCTCAGGTGCATGGCCGGAAAGGCCAGCCAGATGCGGGGAAACAATCGCCAGTCGCGGCCCGCGGCCAGCGACGCGGCCGCCAGGGTGATGGCCAACAGATAGGGCAGGGTCATCGCCAGCAGCAGCCAGGGGGAGAGAGGCGTCAGGGCCGCGCCCAGCGCCAGGCCCGCAGTCCAGGCCGCAGGAGCCAGATGGCGGGGGCGCATGGCCTGGGGATGCTTGCGCCAGGTGACGAATCGCCATGAGCCGTAGCGGGCGTATTGCCGGGCCAACGCGGGCAGACTGTCTCGGGCGATGTACGTCACCCGCACGTCCGATGCGACCTGCAGTCTGCCGCCCGCCTGCCGCAAACGCGTGTTCAATTCGTAATCTTCGTTGGCCGCGAAGGTCGCATCCCAGCCGCCTGCCCGTTTCAGCCAATCGACGGGATAAGCGCCCAGGAAGAGGGTTTCGCTCTCGACCGAAGCGCCGGCCCGCCGATACCGGGGCCCGCCCGCGCCCAGGGGGTGATTCAGCGCCAGGGCGATGGCTCGGCCCGACTC